>NZ_CP113864.1:1385000-1685000 GCF_026914285.1 Caldicellulosiruptor naganoensis | reverse complement strand
TTTCAAGTACATGCCTACCTGAACGATGTTATCCAGTATTGAATTATTCATACTATTTTGAAATAGTCACATAATATAGCAAGATGATTCTCCACATTGACCTTCAAATACTCAGTTCATATTCAAAAAGATCTTTATCTTGCCTGCACTTCTTAACATGATGTTATAACACAGTATCTTATTTCTTCTTATTCAAAGAGCTTTATACTATTACCATTATATCAAAGTTTGCAATTGAAATAAATTAGATATATACTTTATCTATATACGAAATAAAAGGAGTGCAAAGTCTATTGGCTGTACTTGTGACAGGTGGTGCAGGCTTTATTGGCTCACATATTGTAGACAAGCTGATTGAGAAGAACTATGATGTGTGTGTTGTTGATAACTTGAGTTCAGGAAATCTCAAAAATATAAATCCAAAAGCCAAATTTTATAAACTTGACATTCGAGATAACTTGGAAGATGTATTTAAAGAGAACAAAATTGAATATTGTATTCATCAGGCAGCACAGGTAAGTGTGACAAAGTCAATGGAAGACCCAATTTTGGACTGTAGCGTGAATATTTTGGGTACGCTGAATTTATTGAGTTTTTGCGCAAAGTACGAGATAAAAAAGTTTATCTATGCTTCATCAGCTGCAGTCTATGGAGAGCCTCAGTATCTTCCTATAGATGAAAGTCACCCAAAAAATCCGATGTCATTTTACGGGATATCTAAGCTCACGGCAGAAAAGTATATAGAGAGATTTGCACAAAGTTATGGCTTTGTGTACGTTATCTTCAGATATTCAAATGTCTATGGACCAAGGCAGGACCCATTTGGAGAAGGTGGAGTTGTTTCAATATTTTGTGAGAGAATGCAAAATGGCAAAGATGTTGTGATTTTTGGTGATGGCAATCAAACTCGAGATTTTATATTTGTAGAAGATGTTGCTGAAGCAAATTATCTTGCACTTCAAAATCCGATAAAAGGTACATTTAATTTGAGTACAAATACAAGAGTTTCTATAAATGAGCTATTTGAAATAATTTCAGGCTTGACAGGATATCAAAAAAGTGCTGTATATACGCAAAAAAGACCAGGGGATATTCAACACAGCACGCTTGACAACAGTTTACTAAAAAGTCTGCTTTCGTGGAGTCCAAAATATTCGTTAAAAGAAGGGCTTACAAAAACCATTGAATATTTTAAAAATAGAACTGTTTAGCAAAGGATGAATATGGGTATCATTATATTGTTATAAAAACAAAACCATTTTTAGAAAAGGGGTAGTTTTGAGATGATAAAAAGAGGCTTTAGATATCAAACAGGTGAGATTGAAGAGATTGCAAAACTTTTGAAAGAAGGCAATATTCCTGAGGTTGACATTGACTTTGAGAGGGAGATTGAAGAGGTTATATCTGACCTAAAAGTGTACGGATTTGAGGTTGCCAAAGAAAATAGCTATGATTACGATGCAGTTAATAAGATAGAACATCCAGATTTTATGTTCAGGTTAAAGTTGATTGACACGGCTACTGGTAAGACTTGCTTTGTAGACTTTTACGAAGGGCCAAAGGATGAGGATGATGGTTATGATGAAATTTGGTGGGGATAATATAGTGTAGATGAATTTCATGTTGACATGTGCCAATTTTTATACTACAATAGTTTATATTTAGAAAAGAGGTGAAATTTTATGGATATGTTTGCAGACAATGTTGTAACATTAGTAGATGAGGAAGGAAGAGAGATATCATTTGAAATGCTCGATAAGGTTAATTACAATGGCAATGACTATATAGTCCTTCTTCCTTTAGAAGAGATTGAAAAGGAAGATGAGGAGGCAGAAGTCATCATCTTGCGAATCGAAGATAGAGATGGCGAAGAGGTTTATGTTGGTGTAGAAGATGAGGAAGAGCTTGAAAACGTATTTGAAATCTTCCAGTCCCGCTTTGACGATGAAGACTTTGACATGTATGATGAAGAAGATGAAGAATAAGTGGGAAAATAAAGCACGACCAATTTATTTTATGGTCGTGCTTTATTTTTTTGTTGTAAATTATGGTATAATAATAACTAAAAAGTTTAAAATTTTATTCTCCACAAAGAATTTAAAGAGGGTGGCAAGAAAAATGAAAAAACTTATAAAGAAAGCAATCATTCCTGCGGCAGGACTTGGGACAAGATTTTTGCCTGCAACAAAGGCCCAGCCCAAAGAGATGCTTCCTATTGTTGACAAGCCTACAATACAGTATATAGTTGAAGAGGCGTTGGAATCGGGAATAGAGAGCATTTTAATAGTCACAGGGCGCGGCAAAAGAGCTATAGAAGACCATTTTGACAAGTCGTTTGAGCTTGAGGTTGCTCTTGAGAACAAAAAAGACTTTGATAGCCTTCAGATGATAAGAAAGATTGCTGACTACAATGTGCATTATATCCGTCAAAAAGAACCAAGGGGGTTGGGTGATGCTGTTTACTGTGCAAGGCTTTTTATTGACAATGAACCATTTGCCGTGCTGTTGGGTGATGACATAATAATATCCGAGAAACCCTGTTTAAAACAGCTAATTGAGGTGTACGAAGAGTACAGGACAACAATTTTGGGTGTTCAAAAGGTACCAGAAGAGGATGTTAGCAAATACGGAATTGTTGTAGGAAAGCAGATTGAAGATAGAATTTACAAGGTAAAAGACCTTGTTGAAAAGCCCAAAAGAGAGGAAGCACCTTCTAATATAGCTGTTTTGGGAAGATACATAATCACACCTGAGATTTTAAACATTTTGGAGCACACCAAAGAAGGAGTTGGCGGTGAGGTTCAGCTTACTGATGCCTTAAGAGAGCTTTCAAAGAAAGAGGCTATGTACGCCTATGAGTTTGAAGGAAAAAGATATGATGTTGGAAACAAGCTTGGGTTCTTGCAGGCAACAGTTGAGATTGCACTTTCAAGAGAAGATATCGGAAAAGATTTTTATAACTATCTTACTACTGTGGTAAATGCTAAAGATTATAAAGAGAAGTTAAAAGAATTAGAGCAGATTTAAAAAATCTTTGGCCACTTTCAAAAAGTGGCCTTTTTGCTGTTGAAAATTAAATCATATTTTTATATAATATTGGCATAAGAATTTAATACCTGATATTAATATCAAATATTAAATCATGGTGATAAAAATATGGCAAAATTATCCAGGAAAGAAAGACACAGGCTGCTTCTGCAGAAAATAAAGGAAAACCCGTTTATTACAGATGAGGAGTTAGCAGAAGAATTTGGTTGTTCTGTTCAGACAATTAGGCTTGACAGGGCTATTTTGGACATCAAAGAGGTAAGAGAAAGAATAAAAGAGATGGCAAAAGAAAGTCTTGGAAAGCTTAAGACCATCTCACCGCGGGATGTTGTTGGTGAGATAATTGACATAGAGCTTGGCAACTATGCTATTGCTACCTTTGAGCCAGAGCTTTGGATGACCTTTTCAAATTCTCAGATGGTAAAAGGGCAGCATATCTATGCGTTTGCAGAGTCCATTGCAATGTCTGTGATTGATGCAAAAGCAGCACTCATCGGTATTGCGAATATCAAATACAAAACGCCTGTATTTGCAAATGACAGACTTGTTGCCAGAGCTGAGCTAAAAAAGAAGAGAAATAACAAGTATATAGTGTGGGTGTTTATCAAAAGAAACAATGAAGAGGTCTTTAGAGGCAAGTTTATCCTTGTTGCAATAGATGATGAAAATAAAGAAACACACTAGACAGGAGTGTAAGGTTTATGAAGATAGGTATTGATGCAATGGGTGGAGATAATGCACCATCTTCAGTTATTGAAGGGGTTGCGATATATCTTAATAAAAATAGTCAAGACAGTGTTGTTCTTTTTGGAAATAAAGATGTGATTGAAAAGGAATGTGTAGATAGGATAAAAGACCTTTCAAGAGTTGAGATAGTTGATTGCAAAGAGAAAATAGAATTTGATGATGAACCAGTAAAAGCTATAAGGCAAAAAAAAGACTCATCAATTGTTGTTGGCCTGAAATACTTAAAAGAAAAGCAAATAGATGCTTTTGTTTCAGCTGGAAGTACAGGTGCGCTAATGGCAGGCGGACTTTTGATAGTTGGAAGAATTAAGGGGATTGACAGGCCTGCACTTACCACAAAACTTCCTTACAAAAGTGGCCAGTATCTTTTAATTGATGTTGGTTCTAACACAGATTGCAGACCTATTAACATTCTGCAATTTGCTCAGATGGCAACTGTGTATGCCAGCAAGGTTCTTGGTAAAAACAACCCTACAGTAGGACTTTTGAATATAGGCACAGAAGAAACGAAAGGAAATGACCTTTCTAAACAGTCTTATGAAATTCTGAAAAATGCAAAGAATATAAACTTTGTTGGAAATGTGGAGGCACGAGATTTGCCATTTTCACCACCTGATATAGTTGTTTGTGATGGATTTGTAGGAAACATTGTTTTGAAACTCACAGAAGGTTTTGGACTTCTCTTTTTTGATATATTAAAGGATATAGCAAAACAGAGCGTTAAAGCTAAATTAGGTGCACTTTTGTTAAAACCCTACTTAAAAAACTTAAAAGGCAAGTATGATTACAAGGAAGTAGGAGGAGCTCCTCTTTTAGGTATAGATGGAATTATCATTAAATGTCATGGTTCTTCTGACGACCAGGCCATTTTCAATGGTATAAATCAAGCTAAAACTTTTTATGAAAATAATGTATTAGAGTTACTTAAAGAAGAAATCACAGCCGAAAGCGAGGTTTAAAAGTGGCTCAAAATGTCAAGATTCTTTCAACTGGAAGATATGTTCCAGACAGAGTTCTTACGAATTATGACTTAGAGAAGATGGTTGACACTTCAGATGAATGGATAACTCAAAGGACAGGTATAAAAGAGCGAAGGATTGTTGATGGCACAACTTCCACAACCGATTTGGCAGTAAGAGCTGCTAAAAATGCAATGGACAAGGCAGGCATTTTACCAGATGACATTGACCTTGTGATTGTTGCAACGGTTACACCGGAGATGTTTTTTCCTTCAACAGCTTGCCTTGTTCAAAAAGAGCTAAAACTAAAAAATGCATTTGCTTTTGACATTTCAGCTGCGTGTTCTGGTTTTATCTATGCGATGGCAATTGCAACACACTTTATTCAAAACGGGTTTTGTAAAAATGCACTTGTAATAGGAGCAGACGCGCTCTCCAGAATAACAAACTGGTCAGACAGGTCAACATGTGTTTTGTTTGGCGATGGAGCTGGTGCTGCAATTTTGAGTAGCAGTGATGAGCAAGGTATTTTGGGATTTGAGCTGGGTTCAGATGGTGAAAATGGGCTTTTGCTTTACTGTCATGCATTTGGATTGAGTGATGTAACTTATTCACAGGTAAAAGAAAATCCAAACTTTAGAAAAATCTATATGGAGGGTAATGAGGTCTATAAATTTGCAGTCAAGATTATGCCATATGCAGTTGAAGAGGTTTTAGAAAAGGTGGGACTTTCTTCCTCTGATATAGATGTTTTTATTCCTCATCAGGCAAATATAAGAATAATAGAAAGTGCTGCAAAAAGATTAAAAATACCTATGGAGAAGGTCTTTGTAAACCTTCACAAGTATGGCAATACCTCTGCTGCGTCAATCCCTATTGCTCTTGACGAAGCAGTCGAAGAAGGAAGAATTAAAAAAGGTGACAAGGTTGTTTTGGTTGGATTTGGCGGTGGCTTGACATGGGCATCCACTGTTATTAAATGGGTATAGAAAGGAAAGGTGTATAAGGGAAATGGGGAAGGTTGCGGTAATGTTTCCTGGGCAAGGTGCGCAGTTTGTTGGAATGGGTCTTGACTTTTACCAGAACTTTGACGAGTCAAAGAAGATTTTTGATTTGGCAAATGAGGCGCTTGGCTTTGATTTAAAGCACATCATATTTAATGGGCCAGAAGAAGAACTAAAACTTACAAAGATAACGCAGCCAGCAATTTTGACAACTTCAATCGCCATATATGAAGCTGTGAAAGACAAAATAAAACCAGATGCTGCTTTTGGTCAGAGCTTGGGCGAATATTCAGCGCTGGTTGCTGCAGGAAGCATTGAGTTTAAGACAGCAGTGTGGCTTGTTTCAAAAAGAGGAGAGTACATGCAAAATGAAGTACCAGAAGGTATTGGCACAATGGCGGCAGTGATTGGGCTTTCAATAGATGCTGTAAAAGAGGTTTGCCAAGAAGCAAGTAGCAAAGGCACTGTTGAGATTTCAAATATAAACTCACCTGACCAGACTGTCATCTCTGGGCACAAAGAAGCTGTACATTTTGCAATGGAGATAGCAAAGCAAAAGGGAGCAAAAAGGTGTGTCGAGCTCAATGTCTCAGCTCCATTTCATTGCAGTTTAATTAAAGGAGCTGGAGAAAAATTAAAAAAGCACCTTTTGGAGATTGATATTAAAGAGCCTCAAATTCCTGTGCTGTCAAATGTTACAGCAGAGTATCTATCAAAAGACACTATTGTAGACCTTCTTGAAAAACAGGTTTATACAACAGTTAATTTCTTAGGATGTGTAAATAAACTGATAGAAGAAGGGTTTGACACATTTATTGAAATAGGTCCGGGAAATGTTTTAAGCGGACTTGTTAAGAAAATAAAGAAAGATTTGAAGATTGTCAATATAAATAAGGTGGAAGATATTAAAAATCTGTAATAGCGATAAGTAGATTTTAAAATAGGAGGAAATTAGGATATGCAGCTTTTAAAAGACAAAGTAGCACTAATAACAGGCGCTTCAAGGGGTATTGGAAGGGCGATAGCTTTAAAGTTTGGTCAAAATGGTGCAAATGTAGTTATCAACTACTCTTCCAGTGAGTCTCAGGCCCAAACTCTAAAAGAGGAAATAGAAAAATTGGGAGTAAAAGCACTTACAATTAAGTGTGATGTTTCAAACTCAGAGGAAGTAAATGCTATGTTTTCACAAATAGAAAAAGAGTTCGGAAGACTTGACATTCTTGTGAACAATGCCGGGATTACTAAGGATGGATTAATTCTTAGAATGAATGAGGAAGATTTTGACAAGGTGATTGCTATTAATCTAAAAGGTGCCTTTTTGTGCGCAAAAGCAGCATCAAAGATGATGGTAAAGCAAAGAGAAGGTAATATTATAAATATTTCATCTGTTGTTGGGATTATAGGAAATGTAGGGCAAACAAATTATGCTGCGTCAAAAGCTGGTATAATAGGTCTTACAAAATCGCTTGCAAAAGAGCTTGCTTCTCGAAATATCAGAGTGAATGCTATTGCACCAGGGTTTATAAAAACTGACATGACGGAGGTTTTAAGTGACAAGGTAAAAGAAATGATGCTTTCTTCCATCCCACTTGGTCGGTTTGGTGAGGCTGAGGAGGTTGCAAATGTAGCCCTGTTTTTGGCGTCAAACTTGTCGTCGTATATTACCGGGCAGGTTATTGTTGTTGACGGTGGGATGGTTATGTAATAATATTCTTTATGTAATAATATTCTTATAGTGGACATTTTAAAAAGTTCAAATCTTTTAAATCCTAAATTTTTGGAGGTGTTTTATGTGAACAGTGAAATCTTTGAAAAGGTAAGAAAAATTATTGCAGACAAACTTGACATTGAAGTGGACAAAATTACACCTGAGTCATCATTCTTAGACGACCTTGGGGCAGACTCATTGGACATTGTTGAACTTATCATGGAGCTTGAAGAGGAATTCAACATTGAAATTCCAGATGAAGATGCGGAGAAGATTAGAACAGTTGCTGATGCGGTAAAGTACATCGAGGAGCATCAATAAAAAATACTTGCCCCTGCTTTTGATTTTTAAAAAAGCAGGGGTAAAGTATTCAAAATTTAAAGTTTAGGAGGTTGCTTGCATTGAAAAGAAGAGTGGTCATAACAGGACTTGGAGTTATATCCTCCTTGGGGTTTGATATAGATACATTCTGGAGTGCGATAAAGTCTGGGAAAAATGGTATAAAAGTTGTAGAAAAATTTGACATTTCAAACTACCCAACAAAAGTTGCAGCAGAGATTGTTGACTTTGACCCAACAAATTATATAGATAAAAAAGAAGTAAGGAGAATGGACAGATTCACACACTTTGCATTGGCAGCGACAAAGCTTGCTCTTGAGGATAGCAAATTAGACTTAGAGAATATTGATAAGACAAAGGTTGGTGTTGTTATTGGAAGTGGAATTGGCGGGATTGAAACATTAGAAGAGCAGGCAAACATTTTGAGAGAAAAAGGCCCATCAAGGATAAGTCCATTCTTTGTTCCAATGATGATAGCAAACATTGCAGCAGGGCACATTGCCATAACTTATGGTTTTAAAGGAATTAACGAGACAATTGTGACAGCATGTGCATCATCTGCTCATGCAATTGGCGAGGCTTTTAAGATGATTCAACGTGAAGATGCGGATATAATCATTACAGGTGGATCAGAAGCAGCAATCACTCCACTTTCATTTGCAGGGTTTTGTGCGATGAAAGCAATGTCAACAAACCCTGATCCGCAGACTGCCTGCAGGCCTTTTGACAAGGATAGAGACGGGTTTGTAATGGGCGAAGGCTCAGCAATACTGATTTTGGAAGAGCTTGAGCATGCCAAAAAGCGCGGTGCTAAGATTTATGCTGAGGTTGTTGGATATGGTGCATCAGACGATGCATATCATATAACAGCACCTGATCCGGAGGGCGAAGGGCCTATGCTTGCAATGCAAAAAGCAATAAAGGATGCAGGAATTGAACCTCAAGAGATTGATTATATAAACGCACATGGTACATCCACCCCATACAACGACAAGTTTGAAACACTTGCGATCAAAAAGGTGTTTGGGGATCATGCATACAAGCTTTCCATTAGCTCAACAAAGTCAATGACAGGGCACTGGCTTGGCGCAGCAGGAGCTGTTGAGACTTTGATTACAGCTTTAGCGGTATATAACCAGTTTGTTCCGCCAACTATAAACTATGCTACAAAAGATGAAGAGTGTGATTTGGACTACACTGTAAACCAAGGGAAAGAGAGAAGTATTAAGTATGCAATGACAAACTCGTTTGGTTTTGGTGGACACAATGCAGTTCTTGTTTTAAAAAGATATGAAGGCTGATATTAAATGCCCCAATTGAGTGTGTGAGTGGTTGGGGCATTTATATTTTTTGAGTGTTTTGAGTATTTTGTGTAAGATAGGAGAAATACAGCAATGAGAGGTACAGAAATGACAGATATAGAGAAAAAACTTGGTTATAGGTTTAAAAATCCAGACCTATTAAAGCTTGCACTAACTCACAAGTCAGCAACCCATGATGACAAAAGTTGCTACGAGAGACTTGAATTTTTGGGAGATGCTGTATTAGAGCTTGTTGTGAGCAAATATCTTTTTGAGCATTTTCCGCAACTTTCAGAAGGTGAGCTTACAAATCTTCGCACAACAATTGTGTGCAGTGAGACACTTTCAAAGGTTGCTGAAACGCTGAATCTGAAAAAGTATATTGTATTTGGGAAGAATGAAAGAAAAGAAGGTTTTGAGAATAACAAGTCAATTTGGTCGGATGTGCTTGAGGCAATATTTGGTAGTATTTTTCTGGAATCAGGATTTGAGATGGCTGAAAAAATAGTCATAAATCTTATAGAACCGTTTATTAAAAAGGCTGCTGAGGGAAAACTCTTTTATGATTACAAAACAAAGCTTCAAGAATTTATTCAGAGAGAGAAAAATATTGAGATTAAATATATAGATTATGAAAACCTTGAAAATAATTTATCAAGGTTCAAGTCAGAGCTCTACATTGGAAAAAATAAAATTTCAGAAGGGTATGGAAATAGCAAGAAGGAAGCGCAGCAAGAGGCAGCTTTAAAGGCACTTAAAAAGCTGAGAGTGATAGAGGATTGAAATATAGAATTCTTCCTATTTTTATTCCTCAATACGGATGCCCTTTTAAGTGTATATTCTGCAACCAGAAAATAATCTCAGGTGAAAAAGAGGATGTGACTGTGCAGAGAATAAAACGCCAGATTGAAGAGGGGCTTAGTAAAAATAAGGGTAAAGATGTAGAACTTGCATATTATGGAGGAAATTTCACGGCTGTTGATATAAGAATGCAGCAAAAACTTCTTGAGCTTGCAAAAAGCTTTGAAAAGATAAAAAGTATTCGAATTTCCACAAGACCAGATTGTATAGATAAAGAAACTTTGGGATTTTTGAAAGATTACAATGTAAAAACAATAGAGCTTGGTATACAGAGCATGTTTGATGATGTTTTAGAAGCTTCAAAGAGGGGGCATACTGCAAAAGATTCGGTTAAGGCAATAGAACTTATAAAATCATTTGATTTTTTGTTAGGTGTGCAGCTTATGGTAGGTCTTCCAAATTCAACTCCTGAGAAAGATATAAAAAGTGCAGAAATTTTATGCCGTTATCAGCCCAACATTGCAAGAATCTACCCTACCTTGGTTATAGAAGACACATATCTTGCTGAGATGTATAAAAAAGGTGAGTATCAGCCTTTGTCTTTGGAAGATGCAGTTCTAATAAGTAGCCAAATGAAAGAAATTTTTATGGACCATAATGTAAAAGTCATAAGAGTAGGTCTTCAGCCGACAGAAGAGATAAATTATAACGCTAAGGTAATTGCAGGCCCCTTTCATCCTTCATTTGGTGAACTTGTTGATTCAGAAATAATATTTAGAAAGGTGAAAAATGTATTGCCACAAGAAAACCTAAAAGATCTTAAGATTTTTGTACATCCAAAAAACTTCTCAAAGCTCGTAGGGCAGAAGAAAAGAAATATTGAGCGACTGAAAGAAAGGTACAATTTAGATGCCATAAAGATCATAAACGAATATGAAGACCCAGATGCGATAAGAATTTTGGCTGATGAAAAAGAGGTGATTATTGATATTAAAGGGCTGTGAGGTGTTTTTAACATAGATTTAACGTTCATTTTAAATTGATTTAACATTGATATTATAGAATTGAAAAAGTAAGAATCGATACAAAGGGTAAAAATATTTTGTAAACAAAAACTTTTATTGAGGAGTGAAAAGATGAACAAAAAAATTGTTACTCTGTTTTTGATAATTAGTATGCTAAGCTTTTTGCTGTTTGGATGCAAAAGTTCAACTGTTCAAGGCCCATCTTCTAAAAAGTCAATTACAGTTGCGGGTTCTACTTCTGTTCAACCTTTGGCAGACGATTTGGCAAAAGCGTTTATGCAAAAACACCCTGATGTAAAAATTGAGGTTCAGGGTGGTGGTTCTGGAGTTGGAATAAAATCAGCAAGAGATGGTGTTGCTGACATTGGAACATCTTCGCGTGAACTAAAACCTGAAGAAAAAGGTTTGAATGAATTTAAGATTGCAATTGATGGAATAGCAATTGTTGTCAATCCTTCAAACCCGATCAAAAATCTTACCTTGTCACAGATAAGAAATATCTATTCAGGAAAGATTAAAAATTGGAAAGATGTTGGTGGGAAAGACGCACAGATTGTTGTTGTAACACGTGAAGAAGGTTCAGGTACGCGCGGTGCATTTGAAGAGCTTGTCATGAAAGGTGAAAGTATCACAGACTCTGCGGTTGTGCAGCCATCAAATGGTGCTGTAAAGCAGTCAATTTCACAAGACCCCAATGCAATTGGCTTTATCTCTCTGGGAATTGTCGACTCAACTGTCAAGGCTGTGAGCATTGAAGGTGTTGAGGCAACAGAAGAGAATGTCAAAAACGGCAAGTACAAACTACAAAGGCCATTTTTATTCTTGACCAAGGATGAACCAACAGGGCTTGTAAAAGACTTTATTGACTTTGCTCTCAGTAACGAAGGACAGGCTATAGTTGAGAAATACCATTATATAAGAGTAAAATAAAGTTTTAGATTCATCTTACTATGTTTGGCATAAAAATTTTCATAAACGAGGAGTAGAAGAGTATGCCAAAGAAAAGTAGAGGAATTGAACTAATTTTGTTTTTAGCAGCTGCGGTTTCTGTAATCTCTGTCCTGTTGATAACAATATTTATATTCAAAGAAGGCTTTTCAATAATCAAAGAATACGGGCTTTTCAATTTTATTCTTGGCACAAAATGGGCACCTTTGAGTGGCAAGTTTGGTATTTTGCCAATGATAATTGGCTCTGTGTGTGTAACAATAGGGGCAATTATAATAGGAGTTCCTATTGGTATTGCAACTGCGATATTTTTGGGTGAGCTTGTGAGCGAAAAAATTGCGAGGGCAGTTCGACCTTTTGTTGAACTTCTTGCTGGTATTCCTTCTGTTGTGTATGGTTTTTACGGGCTTGTTGTAATTGTCCCACTTATAAGAAAAATGTTTGGCGGTTCAGGTTTTTCAGTTTTGGCTTCATCAATAATCTTGGGAATTATGATTCTACCAACTATTATAAACATATCAGAAGTTTCGATTAGGTCTGTGCCAAAGGAGTATAAGGAAGGTTCATTGGCACTTGGTGCAACCCACTGGCAGACAATAAAAGGAGTAATTTTACCAGCTGCAAGGTCAGGTATAATTGCCTCGGTAATATTGGGAATGGGAAGAGCAATTGGCGAGACAATGGCAGTAATTATGGTTGCAGGTAACAGTCCCAAGATTCCAAAAGGGATATTTGACCAGGTAAGGACTCTTACAGGAAATATTGCAATTGAGATGGGGTATGCATCAGGAAAACATGCCCAGGCTCTTTTTGCAACTGGTATTGTACTTTTTGTAATTATTATGATTTTAAATACAATTGCAAATGTAATTGCAAGAAGAGTTGGTGAAGAAAGATGATAAAGAAAAATAAAATAATACAGGGTATCGTGTTTGCCATTATTGGAATATTTACATTGATAACAATAGCTATTCTTTTAGCGATCTTATTTCACATTGTAATAAATGGAATACAAGGATTGAAATTGTCATTTATTATTGACTATCCTGAAGAAATGGGAAAAAGCGGAGGAATCTTTCCTGTAATAGTTGGTACCATTTACATTACAATCTTGGCAGTGGTTATTGCTGCGCCAATCGGTGTTTTGGCTGCAATCTATCTTACAGAATACGCAAAAAAAGGGAAGATATTGTCGCTTATTAGATTTGGTACTGAAACATTAGCTGGAATTCCTTCAATCATCTATGGGCTTTTTGGTTTTGCCTTTTTTGTCATTGCTCTTGGTTTTAGATGGTCTATCTTGTCTGGTGCACTAACTTTGTCAATAATGATTTTGCCAACAATTATAAGAACATCTGAAGAAGCAATAAAGACAGTTCCAATGTCTTTTAGAGAAGGTAGTCTTGCCCTTGGTGCCACAAAATGGCAAACAATTGCGAAAGTTGTCATACCTCCTGCAATGCCAGGTATTTTGACAGGTGTAATTTTAGGTGTTGGAAGGGCAATTGGTGAGACTGCTGCAGTGCTCTTGACTGCAGGAAGTTCCTTGAACCTTCCGACAAGCATATTTAGCCCGACAAGGACAATGGCTGTGCACCTGTATATCCTCTCTTCTGAGGGGCTTTCAAAGGTAAACTCTTATGCAACAGCAACCCTTTTGATTGTCATTGTACTTCTTATAAATACCTGTGCAAACATGATAATTAGAAGATACAGCAAGATATTAGGTCGCTAATATAAAAAATTTTTATACTTGTCAAGAAGGAATTTTTTAAATCGTGTAGAATTATATAACTGAATAGTTGAACAAGCTGTCACAACACCAAATTCAGGAGGTATGGAAAGGATGGAAGTTCTAAAGGTTGCTGCTACATCAAAACCACAGAAGGTGGCAGGGGCTCTAACTGCTGTGATAAAAGAAAAAAGATGTGCAGAGCTTCAGGCAGTTGGAGCAGGTGCTGTAAATCAGGCTGTTAAAGCCATTGCAATTGCAAGAGGTAAAGTGGCACCAAATGGCATTGATTTGATTGTAATCCCTGCTTTTTCAGAGATTAATATCGATGGGGAAGAGAGAACTGCAATAAAGTTCATAGTCCAAGCAAGATAACAAAGGGGACATTTTAAAGTGGGCAGGTAGAAAAAACTACCTGCTTTTTTTATTTGTTTGACTCTTTGTCAAGAGTTGGGGTGGGTGTTCTGAATGCCCACCTTTCAGTTTAATTAAGCATGTGTTTAATTACAACAATAATACAATATTATAGATATGACTATAATAAATATTTGATTGTGAAAGCTTATCGACCAATTCCATTCCATACTAAAAAGGGAATTTTTAAATATTTACATTTGCCACCTTCTTAATTTGTAAGACTTACCAGTATCCTCTTTTTGAACTTTTCAAATTCCTAAACTCGGTATGCTCTTCTCTTTAACATCTTTGTTCTGTTGTTAAATTCAGAATGTCTTCATATCACTGAAGCCAGTTGCGGAAATGGTAAAAGATAATAAAATATAACTCTAAATTTTGTGAAAAGTACACATTGATTTTTTTTCTTTTTCTTTTTTTATTATAAAGACAAATAAATTACCAAAGAGGCAATGTTATTCCATTAAAATTTTTGTATACTAAAATAATATATTTCCGTTTTATATTACTATTTATATTTCTGCTGAAATTATTAAGGAACATAAGAGTATAAGACTAACAAATCGAAATTGTTTCAATTGTGTAAAAGTTGAAGCAGCTTACAATAACTGGGGAGCTGCTTCATATGCAGATATTTGGGCACTAAGCAGAAATTCAAACTACCCTAGTTTTGACGCAGATTGCACAAATTTTGCATCTCAAGCAATGCATGAGGGAGGAACTTTGCCATTTGATAAACGAAATGGTTGGTATTGCAAGAAAGTTCTTTGGTGGTGGAATTGGGGAACAGCTTGGAGTGTAGCTGATGATTTGTACAGATATCTATCAAACTCAGCCAGGGGAACGATTTTAGGTAGATGGAAATATGAGGGGCAAATAGGCTTTAACGATTATAATGATGTACTTCAACCTGGTGATATTCTATTTTATGATTGGAATTCAGATGGAAGATTTGATCATGCTGGTGTTTCTGTAGGTTTAGGGTACGATTCTACTACTTATGGGAGAACTGGCAATGTTCAAGATCAACACACTTATGATAGATTTCATGCAATTTGGCATTTAAGTCCGTATAACCAAAAACGTACTACAACAACAATAGTTGCAATTCGCCCAAAATAAAAATAGAGAGGTGTTAAAAAATGAAAAGAAAGAAGAAAAGTATAGTTTTAATTATTTCTTTAATTTTAGTTGTAAGCAGTACAATAATAATTGGTATTAGTGTAAAAAGTAATCAACAATTAAATAATGAAAAACAAATAAAAGAGACAATAATAGGTGCTTTAAAGATATACGACCAGGCAAGTATCTTTCCTGCTGAATATGCAAAAGCACCGGACATTAAAATTCCTCAAGAAATTATAAATAAGAAACTGAATGAGGTTGAACAAGCATGTAAAAAGTATTTTAGTAACAAATCTGGTTGGCTTAATAATAGACTGGAAGTTTACAAGAATGCTGTTGTTGGTTCAGCGTATAGCGATCTTAGATTTGTTGAAGATAAAATGACTGATATAAAATTTTTAGAAATAAAAATTGATGGAGACAAAGCAATAGCTACTGTGGATGTATTTGGTGAAAGCAAATCAATTGGTCTTGCCTTGGATAATGATAAAATACCAACTTCTGAATTGAATGAAATAACCAATGCAAAAGGTTATAAAATGTCACCTGAAAAACAGAAAAGATTTGTCGAGAAAACTGAAAAACTACCTAAGAAAATACGTGAGTACAAAATAAAATATGGTATGCGCTACCAATATAGTTTAGAAAAAGAAAACGGAGAGTGGAAAATAATTTCGGAAGACTTTAATTATCTTCCCGGGTATGAGCCATAAAAGTTGCAAGAATGTAATATTTAATCCAAAAATTAAAAGGGGCTGTTCAATAAACAAATAGACAGCCTCTTTTTAATTTGTATTCTTAAATAATCATTCTGAGCCAGTTGCAATAGTAATATAGAATTGTCCCTGTATTTTTGCTAAAATAATTGTTGTTTTAATCTTTATGGGGGAAGAGCTAAAGATGTACATAAAATGGCTTGAAATCTATGGTTTTAAATCTTTTTGTGAAAAGACACGGATAGAGTTTGAAAAAGGCATTACTGCAATAGTTGGACCAAACGGTTGTGGCAAGAGCAATATCACTGACGCAATTAGATGGGCTTTGGGTGAGCAGAGCCTTAAACTTTTGCGAGCAAGTAAACTTGAAGATTTAATTTTTGCCGGGACAGAAAAGAGAAGATCACAGGGGTTTGCGGAGGTTTCTATATGCTTTGACAACTCTGATGGAAAGCTGCCTATTGATTTTGAAGAGGTTGTAATTACAAGAAGGCTTTTTAGAAGCGGTGAGAGCGAGTTTTTTATCAACAAGACAGCCTGCAGGTTAAAAGACATCTACGAACTTTTTCTTGATTCTGGTCTTGGCAAAGATGGTTATTCAATTATCTCACAGGGCAGAGTTGATGAGATAATAAATGCAAGGCCATTTGAAAGATATAAAATATTTGAGGAAGCGTGTGGTATTACAAAGTACAAATACAGAAAAGAAGAGGCTGAGCGGAAGCTAAAAAATACTCACGAAAACATCCTAAGACTCCAGGACGTGATGTTTGAGTTAAAGTCTCAGCTTGAAGAAATAGCCCCAGAGGTTGAAAAAGCAAAGGCATACATAGAGCTGAATAGAAAGCTGTCAGACTTAAAAAGAGAAAAGTATCTTTTTAGCTATAAATTGGTAAGCGAGAGCTACAAGTCTACAGAAGCACAGATAGAAAGTTTAAAAGAAGATCTAGAAAAGCTTACAAATAGCAAACTGGAAATTGAGAAAAGATTGAGCGAAAAGAAGCTTCAACTTGATTTATTAACTCAGCAACTTGAAAGTTCTAAAGAAAATTACAGTAGGCTGAAAGATGAACTTGCTGAGAATACTTCAAAACTGAAATTTTTAAAAAAACAGCTTGAAGGCAAATTTCAGCTCCTTGAGGATATAACAAATGAGCTCAAAAAGATTGATGAAGAAGGTCACGAAATTGTAAGAGTTTTGTCAGATTATAAAGAAAAACTTTCAGAAAAAGATCATATTTACAATCAGATTGTCGAAAAACAGAGCAAGCTTTTGGAAGAATTGGAAGATGTAAAAAATAGGATTTTTCAGATTGAAAATGAGATTCAAAACAAGGAAACCGAGCTAATAGAGAAGATATCTCAGATTGAAAAGGATAATCAGAAGTTAAATGGCCTTTTGCATCTTAAGAACGCTTTGCTTGAAAGAGAAAACAGAATAGAGGAAGAAGAAAAAGAAATTTTAAATGAACTTCAAAGACTGGATAAGATAAAAACAGAGAAAGAATTACAAAAGAGTAAGTTGGAAGCTGAGAAAGAAAGACTGACAAAAGAGCTTGATAACATAAAACAAGGTATAAAGGAGAGAGAAAAACAACTTTTAGATGTACAAAACAAAGTACATGAACTTTCAAGCGAGATGATAAAGAAAAAAGAGAAACTAAATGTATTAAAGGCAATGGAGGAGAATTTAGAAGGATATAGTAAAACCATAAAAGAAATATTCAAAAGGGTAAAAAACTTGCCAGTAGACTTATATGGAACTGTTGGAAGCTTAATCAATGTAAAAAAACAATATGTAAAAGCTGTTGAATCAGCTCTTGGCAATGCAATACAGCATCTTGTTGTTAAAAATGAAAGTGACGCTAAGAGTATTATTGACCTTGCTAAAAATGAAAAGCTTGGGAAAGTGACAATTGTTCCAATTGAGACAGTAGTGATTTCGTCTTCTAAAGAAGATGTGAAAGCAGAAGGTTTCCTTGGGTTTGCAGATGAATTTGTAGAAACAAAAGAGGAATTTAGGAAGGTTATAGAGCTATTGGTTGGACGGACACTTGTGTTTGATACTATTGACAATGCTATAGAGTATCAAAGAAGAACTTCATATAGATCACGATGTGTAACTCTTTCTGGTGAGCTTATAAACCCTGGTGGAATTTTCGTTGGCGGTGAAAAAAAAGCTGACTTTTCTTTGCTTGAAAGAAAAGTTGAAAAAGATGAGTTGGAAAACCAAGTTTTAATTTTGGCATCTGAACTCGATACCCTGGAAAAGCAGATTTTAGAAAAGAGTCAAGAAGTATATAGTTTGAATCAAGAAAAGGAATCAGTAGATGGTAAAATTAAGGATTTGGTTGCTAAGATTGATGGTATACAAAAAGAGGTTGAAATGTGTGAATACAAAAAAGAACAGCTTATTCAAAAAAGGCGGTCTTTAGAAAGTGAAAAAAAACTTATAAATGATCAGGCAACTAACCTACAGAGTGACATTGAAGTTACCAGAAAAACCATACAAAGTTTAGAAAAGTCAAAAGCAGAGATTGAAAGAGTGACCTCGGATTTAAAGTCAAAACTTAGAAAATTAAAGGAAAATTACAGCTTATTTGACAATGAATATAGAAGGCTTTTAGAAGAAAAAAACCAGATCGAAGCGGAAATTTCTATTTTAAAGCATAAGCTCGAAAGTGCACAGCAAAGTTTAAAAAATTTAGAAGATCAAAAGGTAAAAAAACAAGAACAGAAGTTAAAGTGTGATCAAGAGATAAAAGAGCTTGAGGGGCAAATTAGTGAAGTTTCACATGTGGTTGAAGCCCAAAAGGATCATCTTGACAAACTAAAAGATGAGATTGAGAAAATGGAAAAAGAACACTCAAACTTGGCTTTCATGTCTAATAAGGAGGTCGAAATTGTAAATAAAATATCAGAGGATATTCAAAATGCAGAGCGAAAACTAAATAGCCTCGTAATTGAAAAAAACAACTTAGAAAATCAAATTGGGAGCATAAAAGAAAAATATTCTGATCTTTTTAACGAAGAGATATATTTGCCAGATGGGGAAATTGAGTGGTCAGAAAAAAAAGAAGAGGAGATTGTAAATCTCTCTTCAGCTATTGAACAGCTTGGGCCAGTCAACCTTTATTCGATAGAACAAGAAAAGAGGCTAAATGAAAGAGTAGAGTTTTTGCAAAGGCAAATTGAAGACTTGGAAAAGACAAGCAATGAGCTACAAAACCTTATAGATGAGCTGAATAAGAATATGAAAAATATATTCTTGGAAAATTTTGAAAAGATAAAAAACATATTTTCAGAGACTTTTAAAGAATTATTCAATGGTGGTAGCTGTGACTTGAAGTTAATTCAAAGTGAGGAGGAATATGGGATAGATATTGATGTAAAGCCACCAGGCAAAAAACTTCAGAATATAAATCTCCTTTCTGGTGGAGAGAAAGCTTTAACAGCAATAGCACTTTTGTTTGCGTTTTTAATCTTCAAAGGTTCTCTTGTGGGTATATTAGATGAGATTGACTCAAGCTTAGACGAGGCAAATGTTCAAAGATTTGCTCAGTTTCTCAAAAATCTCAATAATCAAAGCCAGATTATAATTGTCACTCATAGAAAGCCTACCATGGAGATTGCAGATGTACTCTATGGTGTTACAATGGAAGAGCAAGGTGTGTCAAAGGTGCTGTCACTCAAGTTAGAAAAAATATAGAAAGGATGATGAGAAATGGGGCTTTTCGATAGATTAAGAGAAGGACTTTCAAAGACAAAGAAAAATTTTACTGAAAAGGTTGAAAATTTGTTAAAAGCATTCAAACAGGTGGATGATGAGTTATTTGATGAGCTTGAAGAGGTTTTAGTACTATCTGATGTTGGTGTAAGAACATCTCAAAAAATTATAGAAAACCTCAAAGAAAAAGTTAAAAAGAACAAGATTTCAGATAGCCAGGCTGTAAAAGAACTTTTAAAAGAAGAGATGTTCAATATCATAAACTTGCCGAATAAATTAAAGGAAAGATATCCGCTAATCATTCTCATGGTTGGTGTCAATGGGGTCGGAAAGACAACCTCAATTGGCAAGATTGCAAACCTTCTCAAGTCAAATGGCAAAAAGGTTATCATTGCAGCAGCAGATACTTTCAGAGCAGCTGCAATTGACCAGCTTGAGATTTGGGCAAAAAGGGTTGGATGTGATATTATAAAACACGTTGAGGGTGCTGACCCTGCAGCAGTTGTGTTTGATAGCATTCAAGCAATGAAAGCAAGAAGGGCTGATGTTTTGATTGTTGACACAGCAGGAAGACTTCATACAAAGAAAAATCTGATTGAAGAGCTTAAAAAGATTGACCGTGTGATAAATCAGCAAATGCCAGATGCTGAAAAAGAAACATTGCTTGTGATTGATGCTGCAACTGGTCAAAATGGACTCATTCAAGCAAAGGAATTTAACCAAGCAGTAAACATTTCAGGAATTGTTCTTACCAAGCTTGATGGTACAGCAAAAGGTGGAATTGTTGTTTCTATCTGTGATGAGCTAAAAATTCCTGTGAAATTCATTGGTGTTGGTGAAAAAATAGACGACCTCCAAGAATTTAATCCAAGAGAGTTTATTGACGCCCTGTTTGAATAGCAAACTTGAAGGCTGTCAGGGAAGAAATGAACTGCCCCCTGTCAAGTAGACAGAGAAAATAATAAAATAAAAATTTTTTCAGGTAGCACCAAGCACAGCGGTTGGTGCTACCTTTATTATCTTGATATACCAAGGAGATGGTTGCGATACTCCAATGGTGACATGCATTTCAATCGCTTCTGATTGTAATTCTTCCAATACAAAATATGCCAGGATTTTTGCAACTTCAAATAATTTTTTTACATTTTCATTTTTAAGTTTGTAACAAACATTTAACCCAATCTTTTCAGGTACTAAAATTTGGGCATCTTTTATAACCATTTCCTGCAGTTTACAAACATACTTAGATTTCTCTAATAGAAGTTTTACAATTTTGATTCTAACAGGATGTGATAAGGCTTAGAATACTTTTGCTATGTACTGAATTTAGTGGGATAATTAATTCACATAATTTTTATTGACAAACTCTTAACAATGTGATATTATATGATTAAATTTGAATATAATCATGGAAAGAGAAGAGTGAAAGATATGAAACTTGCTGAAATTTTCAAAGCATTGGGCGACCAAAATAGGCTTAGGATTTTGAATCTTCTTTTAGGAAATGAACTTTGCGTGTGTGAGATTGAAAAGGTCTTAGGGCTTACTCAGTCAAATGTTTCAAGACATCTTCAGGTACTAAAAATGAGGGGAATTGTTTCTTACAGAAAAACATCTCAGTGGATTTATTATCGCGTATCTGATGAGTTTTGCAGAGAATATGGTGAGCTTTGTGAGTTTTTGAAGACAAAATTTTCATCTGAAGAGCCTTTCAAAAGTGATTTGAAGAAGCTAAAGGAAGAAAATAAAAATGGATTTAGCTGTGAAAAAGCAACAGAAGAAGCTAATAAAACTTTTACAAAAGGTTAAAAAAAAGAAAGGAGATGCCATAGGTATGAAACCAAAAGTTGCTTTTGTGTGTGTTGGGAATTCCTGTCGAAGCCAGATGGCAGAAGGTTTTGCTCGCTACTATGGCAAAGATTTAATTGAAGTCTTTAGTGCAGGTACAGAGATAGCAGACAAAGTCAATCCTTTGGCAATTGAGGTTATGAAAGAAAAGGGGATTGACATCTCAACTCAATTTCCAAAAACAATTTTTGATATTCCCAAAGAGGTAGATTATTTAATCACAATGGGCTGCGGAGTGGAATGTCCAAACTTGCCTTGCAAACACAAAGAAGACTGGGGTTTGAGCGACCCTGCAGGAAAACCCATTGAGGAGTTTAGAAAAATCAGAGATGAGATAGAAAATAAGGTCTTAGATTTGATTGAAAGAGTGAAAAAAGAATATTATGGGGATGAAAAATAACAATGGAACAAAAAGGACTATTAACAAGGGTTATACTGGTAAAGAAAGTAAACCTTAGTTGCACTGTTGTTTACAGTCATTGTGATGTTTTCTCTTAAAGGTAAATACATTGTTGAACTTCCACTACACGTTATAAGGATTGCAATACCTCTTACATTTTACTTTGTAATAGTGTTCTTGATAACCTTCTTTACTTCATATAAGATGAGATATCCATATCCAGAAAATGCAACTGTTGGTTTGACAGCGGCGAGCAACCACTTTGAACTTGCAATTGCGGTTGCTGTTGCAACATTTGGTTGGGGTTCAGGAGAAGCATTTGCAACTGTAATTGGACCGCCAATTGAGGTGCCTGTTATGCTCATACTTGTAAATGTGGCTTTGTATTTTAAAAAGAGATTTTATAGAGCATACAATTAAAGCTACCTTTTGAACAGTGTTGTTGAGAAAAATTTTACTACTTAATACAATTGGTATATTATACCTTTAAAAATCGCTTGTTCTAAATAGAAGTTTTAATTTTTTTCTTATTTTACCAACACCGAATGCTCTTTTATTTTTCATTATACTCCATTCAGCTTCTCGCCTATATGGATTAATATCATTTATTCAGCAATGATTTTTGGAATGTTGAAAAAATAGTACTACTCCGAATTTCAATTTTTTATGAAAAAGTTTTGAAAAAGAAACCGTCCAACTGGTCAAAATACGATTTACGACAGTGACTATTTTATGTTACAATAAAAATAGCTAAGCTTTAAAATGAGGTGATAGCTATGATTGTGAATGCAACAGAATTTAAAATGAGAGTAGGGAAGTATTTAAAACTTGCTGAGAAAGAAGAGATTATTATTACAAAAAATGGAAAGCAGGTTGCTAAACTTATACCAATTAGAAAGAGTGATACCTCTGCAGTAGATTTTTTATATGGTTTGCTGGAGAATTGCAGTAATAAAGAGATAGATGTAAAACAAATAAGGAATGAGAGGCTAAAAAAGTATGAAGGTGCTAATTGACACTAATGTTATTTTGGATGTTTTATTAAAAAGACCACCATTTGACGTTGATTCCTATAAAGTATTAAAGTTTTGTGAGCAAAACATTGTGGAAGGGTACATTGCTTCTTTTGCTGTAACAGATATTTATTATTTTATCTCCAAAAATTTAGGAAATGAAAAAGCACATCAAGGTATTGAAGCATTACTTGGTATAGTAAAACTTGTTAGTATAAATAAAAAGGATGTAGAAGATGCTTTGAAAAATTCAGCTATAAAAGATTTAGAAGATGCTTTACAACTTCGATGTGCAAAAAAAATTAGGGCGGAGTGGTTAATAACGAGAGATGATAAGTTTAAAAAGCTTACATCAAGAGCGATAACTCCTTATGATTTTGTTCATAAGATAATCAAGCAATAAACAAGTTCTCAAGTCAGAACAACTTATGGGTCTGTAAACAATTTTGTGTATTTAAATTGAACCATCCCTCTTGGTAAGAAATCATTCAGGATAATCTTGCCTACCTTTATTTTTTAGTATTACCATTTCAAAGCCTTTCATGAACAAATTTTTTAAAAGCTGGACAAAATTTAATACTTATATGCTCTGATTTTTCTGGTTCTAATTTGTTTTAGATTGCTTCCATGTAAGCAATCTACTTAAATGTTCTTGATACATTATAAAAAACTGAACTAATATTATATCCCAATTTTGGGAGCACATCAAAATATTGAGGTGTGACAGCCTCTTTTTTTCTTTAACGGTATTTTTTAAGCATTTTCATATAAATACTCTTCAATTCTTTCCAGATTTTTAATCCAGATTTCCTTTCCCCAAAAATCTATAAGTCCCTCTTCTCTCATCTTTATCAGCTCTCTTGACAAAGAAGGTCTTTGCACATTGAACTTTTCTGCAAGTTCCTGCTTTGAAAGAGAAAGCTTTATCTTGAGGCTTTTTTGCTTTTTGAACTCTTCAAGCAAAAAATTACAGATCTTTCGTCGCAGAGTTATAAGTGTAGATTCTTTTAGTTTTGAATTTAGAAGTAGAATTCTATCTGACAATATATTTAGATAGTTGTACAAAAACCTTTCACATTTTTTGCTCATATTGATAATAGCTTCTTTTGGTATAAACAAGATTGTAGTATTACATTTTGCAACAACCATTGCTGGGAAAAAATTTGATGAAGAAAATACTACGGCTTCTCCAAATGTATCTCCAGGAAGCAAAGTTGTTATTGTATATTCTTTACCAGATGCAGAGACTTTTTTAATATCCACCATTCCATCAAGAATTAATCCTATTGATGTGCATTCATCTCCTTCAAACGCAATTATCTCATCTTTTTCAAAACTCTTTTGGACCAAGCTGCAGCCACACAAAAGCCTTTCGATATCATTTTCTTCTATACCTTTAAATAATTTCGTTTTGGATAGTTTAGAATAGCTCATAAAATTTTCTCCTCTCAAAATTTAAAACTGTAACATATGTTACCGCAAATATATTCTAAACCATATAAAATATAATTGCAACTAAACAGAGAGGGATGATTGGATATGGTGAGAAAAATAATCAAAATTGATGAAGAAAAATGCAATGGTTGTGGTCTTTGTGTAAATGCCTGCGTTGAGGGTGCAATTGAGCTGGTAGATGGCAAGGCAAAGCTTGTGAGCGAAGAGTACTGTGATGGGCTTGGGAACTGTCTTCCTGTTTGTCCAACTGGGGCGATTGAGATAATTGAGGCAGATGTGAAGCCTTTTAATGAAAAGGCTGTAGAAGAGAGAATTGAAAAAACTAAATCTAAGAGAGAATTTTCATGTATGTGTCCAGGTTCACAAGAAAGGATTATTGAGAAAAAAGAAGCTGCTGCACCTTCGGAAGCTAAGCCTTCAGTGCAAGAGGTGCAAGATTCATCTGAGCTTATTAACTGGCCTGTGCAACTTGCTCTTGTCAATCCATATGCTAAGTTTTTTGAAGATAGCCACATTTTGATTGCAGCTGACTGTGTTGCGTATGCTTATGCGGCTTTTCACAAGGATTTTATGAAAGGAAAGGTTACAATAATAGGGTGTCCCAAACTTGACGATATTGAATATTACTATGAAAAGATTTTAGAGATAATCCAAAATCATGAAATCAAGAGTATAACAGTTGTCAAGATGGAAGTGCTGTGCTGTACTGGTATTGCAAATATAGTTAAAAAAGCTATGCTTCAGGTACAAAAGATTTTACCGTATTCAGAGGTTACAATTACCACTGATGGTGGTATAAAAGAATAAATTTTTGGTAAAAATCTATAGATAACTTTTGGAGGTGTTATTTGAAATGATTCAAACAGAAATGTTTTGTTTTCAATGTGAACAGACAGCAGAGTTGCTAACTTGCAGGATCTTCTTTTGTACCAGCTAAAGGGCATTGCTTACTTAGGTGATCAACTTTTAAAACAGGGAAAGAAAATTGATCAGTACACAACAAGGTTTATGATGGATGCCCTGTTTTCAACACTTACAAACGTGAACTTTGATGAGAAAAGATTTGTAAAGTATATCCTTGAAGCACAAACAGTAAAAGAAAATCTCAAAAATCAGGTGGGTAGCTTACAAAACGTACCTGCTGCAGTAGATTACAGACCACCAGAAGATGTAGAAAAGATGATTGAAGATGGGAAAAAGGTTGGGATTTTAGCAGACGAGATTGACGAGGATATAAGGTCACTAAGAGAACTACTAATATATGGAATAAAAGGGATGGCAGCATATGCTCATTATGCAGCAACGCTTGGAAAGCAAGATGAAAATGTAAACAACTTCTTCTTTACAGCGCTTGCAAGAACCTTAGACAACAACATCTCAGCAGATGAACTGTTTAACCTATGCATGGAACTTGGTAAGATGAACTTCAGGTGCATGCAAATACTTGATGAAGCGCACACACAAACCTTTGGTCATCCACAGCCAACAGAGGTTTTGATTTCAAAGAAGAAGGGGCCATTTATAATTGTCTCTGGACACGATTTAAAAGACCTAAAAGATCTATTAGAGCAGACAGAAGGTAAAGGTATTAATATCTACACCCATGGCGAGATGTTACCTGCACATGGCTATCCAGAGCTCAAAAAATATAAACATTTAGTAGGAAACTATGGTGGAGCATGGCAAGACCAGCAAAAAGAATTTGACGGAATTCCAGGTTGTATCTTGATGACAACAAACTGTCTGCAAAAGCCAAAAGATAGTTACAAAGATAGAATTTTCACAACAGGTGTTGTCGGCTTTGATGGAGTTGCACATATTGAGGAAGTGGATGGCAAAAAGGACTTTACACCAATAATCCAGAAAGCGCTTGAACTTGGTGGCTGGCAAGAGGATGAAGAGGAAAAGAAGATACTTGTTGGCTTTGGACATCACACTGTGCTTGGCCTTGCAAACAAGATAATTGATGCAGTTAAAAGTGGCCAAATTAAACACTTCTTCTTAATTGGTGGATGTGATGGTGCAAAACCAGGCAGAAACTACTATACAGAGTTTGCAGAAAAGACGCTCAGGAATACGTTGATTTTGACCTTAGCATGTGGCAAGTACAGATTTAACAAAAAGGATTTTGGTACTATTGGCGAGTTTCCAAGACTTTTGGATATTGGTCAGTGCAATGATGCATACTCGGCTCTTGTCATTGCCATCGAGCTTGCAAAGGCATTCAATTGTGATGTAAATGACTTACCACTTACCTTAATTCTCTCATGGTTTGAACAAAAAGCTGTTGCAATACTATTGACACTACTGTTCTTGGGCTTGAAGAACATCTATTTAGGTCCATCATTGCCAGCTTTTGTATCACCGAATATTTTGCAGGTTTTAGTCGAAAAGTTCAATATAAAACCAATATCTAATCCTGAAAAAGATTTAAATGAGATTTTAAGCAGGAAGTAAAGTTTTTTTAGGATTTACAAAAACCTAAAATAGTGCTGCCCAAAAACAATAATTTTTAATAACCAAAATCAAGCATTTGATGGTATTTAATGTTAATATTGAACTATGCAGTAAAAAGCAAGAGGGTTGGCTGGCAATTTTGCTCCAACCCCCTATTATTATCTTCGCCAATCTTTCTATGTTATAGGCAATACAAACCAAACCCCACTCAAGCTTCACACCCTTCATACCCCTGAGCAGGAATCTCCTAAACCCTTTATTGTTCTTTATTATCCCAAATACTGTCTCAACTTCTATCTTCCTTTTTTCGTAAATCTCTTCGCCTTCTCTACTTAACAGCCTTTGCCTCACCTCTTCCTTCAATTTCTCTAACCTCGGTCTTATACTAAATCTCTTCTTCCATCTCTTACCTTTATAACATTTTTCTCTGTGTTCACAACCATTACAAATATCTTCACATTGATATACCTTCTCATAACTTACAAATCCTCTCTCATTTGCACTTATCTTCGGATATAAGTATTTCACCTTCTTACCAGCAGGACAAATATATGCATCTTCTTCAGCTATGTACTCCCAGTTCCTTACATTGAAAATATCCTTCTTAAATCTTCTTGTCTGTTCCAAGTCAAATGTGTTATACTTAATGTAGCTATTTATGCCACATTCTTTCAGATGAAGGTAGTTTTCTTCAGACCCATAGCCACTGTCTGCTACAATGTTCTTTGGCTTGTGGCCTGTTATCTTCGTCACAAGCTCAAGGTGTTCCTTTAGACAGACAGTGTCTGTGGGACTTTGGTGGATGCTAAAACCTATGACAAATCGGTTCTGTGTGCCGATTTGTACATTATACCCGGGTTTTAGCATCCCATTTTTCATATGGTCATCCTTCATCCTCATAAATGTGGCATCATTGTCTGTTTTTGAAAAACTATTCCTGCCATTTAAGATCTGCTCATAAGACTCATATTTCTTGAGTCTTAATACGCAGTTGTTTTGGAGAGTTTTTACAAGCTTTTTCACTCTCCTTTCTTTCCTTTTGCTCCCAAAGTTAGCTTCTGCTATCTTTTGGGAGAGTTCTTCAACTTTTTGTTCAAGCTCTTGGCTATCATAATCAGCTTCTAAATTGACATCCAACTCGCCAAGAATTCTGTCTTCTTCCTCATTTATCCTCTCTATTTCATTAAGAATTTCTCTTACTTTTTCTCTTAATTTCTTTTTGTATGTTCTTGTACTTCTTGCCCATACAAATGTATACTTGTTCGCATTTGCTTCAATCTTTGTCCCGTCAAGGTAGTAATACTCAAAGTTTACATACCCCAGTTTTACAAGAAGTTCAATAACTTGTGCGAAAATCTCTTCAATGCAATCACCTATTATCTCTTTTCTGAATCTATTGATAGTTCTGAAATCAGGGGTTTGAAGTTTTGAAAGCCACATAAAGGTTATATTCTCTTGAAGTGCTTTTGCTATCTTTCTTGAAGAGTATATCCCCTGTATGTAAGCATAGATAAGTACTTTCAAAAGCATCAAAGGATGGTAGCTGGAAGTCCCACCACCTTTGTATTTCTCTACTATGGTTGAGATATCTATTTTATCAATGATTTTATCGATTGCTCTTACTAGATGAGTTTGAGGGATAAAGGCTTCAGGGTCGATTGGCATTATTAATTGGTTGGGGTTATATTCTTTGAAGACTATTTTATCATGTTTGCGTGGCATATTAATCCTCCTTATGTAATCATTTCTGAGATATTATATCATAAATATCTCACAATGTAAATACAGTAAAAATAAAGAGGCTGTCACCTCATCTTTTTAGACAGCCTCTATTTTTTGGCTAAATAATGAAAAAATAAAAATGTAAACTTGCAAAATTTAAAGGTTGGTTGTCCAGAATGGCTTTAATATCAATCTGTTAAAAGTTTACTACAAAAATTTTTGAATAATCTTGACATTCAAATTTCATTTTGCTATACTAATGACCAGACTAATGTTATAGGCGAAAAACAAAAAGGGATGACAAAAGGACAGATATAAGCAAAAATCAGTGAAGCAGTCAGCAAGTTTGAAATGGAGTATATGGGCAGGGGTCCAAAACAAATAAAGACAATAATCACAGAAGATGTAATAGTTGTAAGATTAATTGGTTTTCTAAGCCCTACTGAAAAAAAGCTTGCCCAGACAAAAGAGGGGGTTGAGCTTATCAAAAAGGTAAGAGCGACTTTATTTGAAAATGCAAAAGATGAGTTAGAAAAACTCATAAAAGAGGTTATAGATGTTGACATTGCAGGAATATACTCTGATGTCAATACTACCAATGGGGAAAAGGTGATAGTAGTAACTTTAAATGAAAATTTAGAAAAACGTCTAAAGTAAAAAATTGGCAGACCGAGCAAAGGGCCAGAAAGATGGCCAGTTGCAAGGTAGGCCAATATTTACAAGGTAAAAAGCTTTGCAAATATTGGCTTTTTTTGTTGTTGTGTTAAGGTTGAAAAATGTAACTTAAGGAGGTATTTGTATTGTTTACTGAGATTTATGAGGTAAACCTCCACAGAACAAAAGATTTGGCTTCAAAACTTTTGACAAGAAAAGTTTTTTATACTTATAGAGAAGTTTTTTAAAGAGTATTGTGAAACCAATCCTTTTTTAGCAAGCTTCTTTTACAAATACTTTTGGGACGGGAGCTATGTTGATATATGGGCATTGCCACTTGTCTTGTTGGATGTATTTCACCTCAACACAAAGACACTTACCTTTTACACGAACAAAGACAAAAACTTTCTCAAAGATTTAAAGGTTGTTGTGCAGTGTTTAGAAGGTTATGTTGTAGAGTTTTTGAAGGATAATTTTGACGATATCAAGAAAACAAAGGAAACTGTAGACGATTAAAGATACATCTTGAGGCTTGTACTTGAGAAAATAGAGTTTATTGAGAATAACTAAAATTTCGAAACAGGGGGGTATTTATTACAATGAATAAATTATTAAACTTGAAGGTAAAAGATGAAGTCTTTGATATTTTGAATAGCTGCAAGGGAATAACTATGCCTGAAAAAAGATCTGATTTTATTGACCTATCACTTGGTGGAAAAGACAATATGATTTTTGAGGTCAAATACGAGGTTGAAGGCAAGGGTGAAGTAGTTGAGGCAATTGTCACAAGGTGCAAAAATGGCATTGTTGTTAATTATCCAGATGTATACATGAGACGAAGAGACCCTGATAGTTTGATTATCGGTGATGAAGGTGAGACTGATAAGCCAAGGTATAAAGATGTATACGGAGATAATTTTGAAGAGGTCAGAAAAGAAACAATTGAATGGTTAAAAAAACAGGAACTGATTGTATATGGTTTTTATGCTGGTGGGAAAGAACACGGTTATCCTGCTCTTGTAATAGCACCGCTTAATGCTGCGTTTTTTGGTTTTGCACTTGCTGATATTCAGGGGTTTATTCCAAGAAGTGAATTTGAAAAGATTGAGCTTTTTGAGCCGAAAGCGGTAATTTACGTTGCTCCACCATTCAGACACACACATTTTAACGGCAAACAAGTGGTTGTACACAATAGGGTAAACGGTGTTCATGAGATATTTTCGTATAATCTGTATCCAGGACCGAGTGCTAAAAAAGGCGTATATGGTGTACTTTTGAACATTGGCGAGATGGAAGGCTGGGTAGCTGCGCACGCCTCAACTGTGAGAATTGTCACACCATATGACAACGTCATAACAATCATGCACGAAGGTGCAAGTGGTGGCGGTAAAAGCGAAATGTGCCAGCAGATGCATAGAGAAAAAGACAACAGGGTTCTTTTGGGCGAAAACATTATAACAAAAGAGAGAATATACCTTGAGATAATAGAGTCATGCGAAATCCATCCTGTTACAGATGATATTGCTTTCGTTCATCCCAGCCTTCAAACAGGTTCTAAAATGGTTGTAAAAGATGCAGAACAAGGCTGGTTTGTAAGGCTTGACAATATTCCTCATTATGGCACAGACCCGCAATTAGAAAGGCTTTGTATTCATCCTCCAGAGCCACTTATTTTCTTAAACTTAGAAGGTGTGCCTGGTTCAACTTGTCTTATTTGGGAGCATACAATGGATGAACCAGGCAAGCCCTGTCCAAATCCGAGAGTGATTTTACCTCGCAGGTTCGTCCCTAATATTGTAGATGAACCTGTTGAGGTTGATATACGAAGTTTTGGGGTAAGAACACCACCTTGCACAAAGTCAAAACCCACATACGGAATAGTAGGCATATTTCATCTTCTACCACCTGCACTGGCATGGCTATGGAGGCTTGTCAGCCCCCGTGGCCATGCTAACCCAAGCATAACACAGGCTGAAGCTTTGAGCTCTGAAGGTGTTGGTTCTTACTGGCCATTTGCAACAGGTCTTATGGTAAAGCAGGCAAACCTACTTTTAGAACAAATATTACAATTTACAAGGACTCAATATATTCTCGTTCCAAATCAATACATTGGTGCATATAAAGTAGGCTTTATGCCACAATGGATTACAAGAGAGTACTTAGCAAAAAGAGGAAATGTAAGACTAAGACCTGACCAGTTAAAACCTGCTAAACTTCCTCTTTTAGGGTATGCACTTGAGTACATGAAGGTCGAAGGGACATATATTCCGAAGTTTTTGCTTCAGGTTGATCTTCAGCCAGAAGTTGGCGAAGAAGCATATATGGAAGGTGCAAAGATTTTGACAGATTTCTTCAAAAAAGAGATTGTCAAGTTCAAAACATTGGATTTGCATCCTCTTGGAAGACAGATTATAGAATGTTGCTTAGATGACGGGAGTTTAGAGGATTATGTTTCGTTGATAAAGTAGAATATATCTAAAAATAAATAGAATATACTTTCAAGCTGTTGACCTCCTCATGGAATTGAAGATAAAATATTCTTAATTCTATGAGGAGGTCATTTTTTGAAAGCTTTTAAAACAGCTACACTTTTAAAAAGGAGAGATGAGGGAAAAGAATGAACAAAGGAGTTTTTGGCTATCCTCTTATGAAAATAGGTATAATTGGCGGTGGACAGCTTGGGAAGATGCTCTCTCAAAAGGCAAAGCAGATGGGGTTTTATGTTATCTCTTTAGACCCAAGTGCTGCGTGTCCTGCAGCTTCAGTTTCAGACGAGCTGATTGTAAGTGATTTTTACAACCCAGAAAAATTAAAAGAGCTTGTTGAAAAAAGTGACATTACAACCTATGAAATAGAGCATATTAACACAAGCGTTCTAAAAGAACTTTATGATAAGGGATACAATATTCTGCCATCTCCATATTGCTTAGAGATAATTCAAGACAAACTGAAGCAAAAACAGGTGTTACAAAGTGCAGGGCTTCCTGTGCCGAGGTTTGAAAGGGTAGAGAGCTTTGATATATCTTTTTTTGAGAGCTTTGGTTTTCCGCTTGTTCAAAAAACAACAAAAGGCGGATATGATGGTAGAGGAGTTGTGGTTATAAAAAGTAAAGATGATATAAATAAAGTTCTCAAAACTGAATCTTATATAGAAGAATTTGTAGACGTAGAGAAAGAACTTGCTGTTATTGTTGCAAGAAATAAAAAAGGAGATGTTGTTTCATATCCTGTTGTAGAAATGGTTTTCGATGAGACTGCAAACATTCTTGATATGCTCCTTGTGCCGGCAAGAGTTGAAAAGGATATAGAGGATGAGGCAAAGAAGATAGCAATCAAGGCAGTTGAAGCACTCCAAGGTGTTGGTGTGTTTGGTGTTGAGCTTTTTTTAAGAAAAGACAGAAAAATTTTAATAAACGAGATTGCTCCAAGACCGCACAACTCAGGCCACTACACCATAGAAGCATGCATTACAAGTCAGTTTGAACAGCACCTTCGGGCTATTTGTGATTTACCACTTGGTTCTACCAAACTTTTGTCTCCTGCAGTGATGATAAATCTATTAGGTGAAAATGGATACAAAGGAAGACCTGTCATAGAGGGGTTGATTGATGCACTTTCAATAGAAGGTGTTTCGTTTCACTTCTATGGCAAAAAGATAAGTGCACCTTTCAGAAAAATGGGACACGTAACAATAGTTGACGATAACTTAGAAAGAGCTATAGAAAAGGCAAGGAAAGTAAAGGAAGTGTTGAAAATAAAAGCGGAGGTGTAAAGTGCAATGAAAAAGCCACTTGTTGGAATAATTATGGGAAGTGACTCAGATTTGCCTGTTATGAAAGAGGCAGCAAAAGTCTTAGAAGATTTTGGAATTGAGTATGAAATAACAATTGTGTCAGCACACAGGACACCTGAGAGGATGTTCAAATATGCAAAAGAGGCAGAGGCAAGGGGAATTGAGGTGATTGTGGCTGGTGCTGGTGGAGCTGCCCATCTTCCAGGAATGGTTGCTTCAATTTCAAACTTGCCAGTTATTGGAGTTCCTGTAAAAACATTTTCTTTAAATGGACTTGATTCTCTTTTATCCATTGTTCAGATGCCGGCAGGTGTTCCTGTGGCAACTGTTGCAATCAACAATGCTAAGAATGCTGGAATTTTGGCTGCTGAGATTTTAGGGGTGAAGTATCCTGAGATAAGAAAGAAGATAGCTGAGTACAAAGAAAAAATGAAGAATGAAGTTGAAGAGAAGGCAAAAGAGTTAGAGGAGGTAGGGTATGAGGGCTATCTTGAAAGAAGGCAGAGTAAATAGAAATATTTATGTATTATTAGGACTTATTATGAATATATGTCTTGGCTCAGTTTACTCTTGGAGTGTATTCAGAAAACCTTTAGAAGAGACTTTGGATTTGAATGCAACTCAAAGTGGCTTGCCTTATATGTTCTTTTTGGTATTTTATGCATTGTTTATGCCTATTGCTGGAAGATATATTGATAAATATGGTCCCAGAATTGTTGCAATAGCAGGTGGAACTTTAGTAGGAATTGGATGGCTTGTAGCTGGTTTTTCGGACAATTTGTTAATGATGACAATAGGCTATGGAATAATAGCTGGAAGTGGAGTTGGGATTGCCTATGGTGTGCCAATTGCAGTTTCAACAAGGTGGTTTGAAGATAAAAAGGGATTAGCTGTAGGACTGACTGTTCTTGGTTTTGGAATGTCTCCACTTGTAACAGCACCTATTGCAAGAAGGTTAATTACCTACTTTGGACCTTTCGTAACATTGAGGGTTTTAGGAATAATATTTTTCATCGTGATAGTATCGTTAGCATTATTTCTCAAATTTCCAAATCAAAATATGAGAAGAAAAAATAAGGAAATAATTAAAGAAACAAACAGTTTTACAAGAAATTTCACACCTTCTGAAATGCTAAGGACCTCTACTTTTTGGTATTTATGGTTGTGCTTTGTGATTGGTACATTCAGTGGTTTAATGGCAATCGGAATTTCAAGTCCTGTTGCTCAAGAAATTGTAAAACTGACACCTGAGATGGCAGCCTTGTCGGTTTCAATCTTTGCAATATTTAATGGGCTTGGTCGACCACTGTTTGGATTTTTAACAGATAAGATTTCACCACGATATGCTGCTTTGATTGATTTTGCAATTATATTTTTCTCTTCCTTAGGCATGTTATTTGTAAAAGAAGGGAGCAAGGTTCTGTTTATAATAGCCTTTAGCATGTTATGGCTGAGCTTAGGTGGCTGGCTTTCGATAGCTCCGACTGCTACTGCAAAGCTTTTTGGATTGCTTCATTATAGTAAAAATTATGGATTTCTTTTCACAGGTTATGGTGTAGGAGCTGTTTTAGGAAATTTGATTTCTGGGTCTGTGAGGGATATATTCGGAAGTTATGTGTTTAATTTTTATATTACCTCTATGCTATCTATAATTGGCATGATAATTGCCTTTTATGGATTAAAACAACTAAGGAAAAGTTAAAACCAAAGTTCTCCTACTTAACCTATGTTGATTAGATTCAATAACCTTGCCACAAGCAGGTTGATGGAAATTACTTCACCTGTGCTTGTGGCTTTTGTTCTTTTAGGATACATGAAGCAGACAAAAAATGGTGATAAAGACGGATATACATACAAATCCAAAACTATACACGCCCCCTCCAGTGTAAGTGGATACGCGAAATAAAATAGTATTGACATGAAAAAAATCCTGTATTATAATCTTAATAACCAAGTAATTAGATAGAAATTTATGAATTTAAAAAATGACAATTTACCTCTGCTCAAAACTGTTTTGAGCAGAGGTAATAAATTAACCTAAATTTATAGTATTTAGATACAAATAGTTAGTATTAAGTAGGAACATTAATAGAAATAAAAAGATATCAAAGAAATGATTGTTTTGTTTATACTGCAAGTTGTTATGTTGGTACTTCTTTCAGGATGTTATGCAAAAAAGAAAAAGTTAGAATTGCTTTTTTCCAAACATAACTCATGCACAGGCATTAGTAGGAAAAGAATTAGAAACGTTCCAAAAAAGGATAGGCAAAAATGTAAAAGTTGAATATAAGGTTTTCAAGGCAGGTCCGGCCGAGATAGAAGCGTTTTTAGCTGATGAGGTTGACATAGGTTATATTGAGCCAATTCCTGCGATAAACGGCTTTGAAAAGACAAACGGGGAAATAAAGATTATCGCAGGAGCTACAAATGGAGGAATGGTGCTGGTCTCAAGGCAAGGCTTGAATATAAAAAATTTAGGTGACCTAAAAGGTAAGAAAATTGCGGTTCCTCAATTTGGGAATACTCAGGATATTGTATTAAGGTTTTTATTAAACAAAGCTGGACTTAAAGATACTACCAAAGGTGGAAATGTTGAGATTATTCAAGCTGAAAATCCAGATATTAAACTTAGTGTAAAATATTTATAGGACTTGAGATAGAAAAAATGCTCCCTCCTCTTGGGAAAAATGAGAGAATGATATAAAATAATGAGTAAAAAAAAAAAGAAGAAGAGAACTGAAAGGAAAAACAAACCAAAGGAGGGAGCAAAATGTTTGATAATATTATAGCAAAAATAGAAAAACTTTTAAATAGATTTGGAGAAGGGATAGTGGAGATATTAAGAGGAGAGAAGGATATAGCGATGTATTCAATGGAATTGAAGGAGAAGATGGATGAGATAGGGAAGGAGATGATAAAAGAGGCATGCGGACTTGTAGATGAGATTGTAAGGAATAAAAAGAAGAGGAAGGCAAGGTATGAGGTTGTAAGGAAAGATAAGAGGAGCATAAAGACAATATTTGGAGATGTGGAATATATAAGGACGTACTACAAGAATAAAGGAGAGGGAGGGTATGTGTATTTAGCAGATGAAATTTTGGGGATAGAGAAATACCAAAGAATAGACAAAGCAGTCAAAGCAGCAATAGTTGAGAAGGTAGTAGAGATGTCATATGAAAGAGCAGCCAAAGAAGTATTAGGAGAAGAGAAAATTGCAAGACAAAGTGTAATGAATATTTTGAGGAGGATAGAGGCAGCTCAGTTAGATAGAATCGAGCATAATAGAAAAGGAGTTGCAGGCAGTAAAAAAGTGGTAAAAGAACTTTATATAGAGGCAAATGAAGATCATATTTCGTTACAAAACGGAGAAGGGAAGATAGCGAAGCTTGCGTACATAAATGAGGGATATAAGGGAGAAAAGGGAGTTGTCAAAAGGAGGGAATTGAAAGGGGTGCATTATTTTAGCAGTATTAAAGAGAGACCAGAAGATTTTTGGTCAAAAGTAAGTGAATATATAGAGGAGCACTATGAAACGGAGAGGATAGAGAAGATTATATTTGTTAGGGGATGGAGCGGCATGGATAAAGGAAGGGCTTGAATGGATAGTGGGTGCAGAATTTGTATTAGACAGGTTTCATCTAATGAGAGAGGTAATCAAAATAAGCGGTGGAGATAAGAATATATTTGCTGGGATAGTAGAAGCGTTGAGGGATAAGGATAGAGAGAAGTTTGAGGGATTGGTAGCTAAAGCGATGGAAAAGGCTGGAGGGGACAAAAGAGCGTTGAAGAGGATAAGTGAAAGTAGGAGATATATAGCCAATCATTGGGATAATATAGTATTAGAGTTAGATAATAGGATTATAAAAGGATGCAGTGCAGAAGGGCATGTAAGCCATGTATTAGCAGATAGGATGAGTTCAAGACCAAGAGGATGGAGCGAACAAGGAGCAGAAGTAATGGTAAAGTTATTGAGCTTGAAGTATAATGGTGTAAACTTGAAAGAAGCATATTTAAAAGAGATTTGTAGCAAGGAAGAGAAAGAAGAAAAAATATTGAAAGAAATTGTGAGAAAAGATGTTAAGAAGATAAAGAAACAGATTGAAGAGACGAGGAATAATGTGCCAATTTTAGCAAGAGGAAAAGTTTATTTGACGTTTAGAGTACTGAAAGGTCTAAGTACTGGAGATTTCTTAAATGCAGTCGTATTTTAATAAAAAATTTCCCTACAAACTCTTGACACTATCCAATCTTTCTATAGCTATTGACAACAATTATTTTAGATATTATAATATCTATTGTGCAAAGGACAAGCAAATAAGAGCGGGTGTAGTTCAATGGTAGAACACCAGCCTTCCAAGCTGGTAGCGTGGGTTCGATTCCCATCACCCGCTCCAGATAAGAAAGCATACCCCTCAATGGCCAAAGAGCCATTGAGGGTTTTTTGTTTTGCATTTATAAAGCAAAATATTCTATTTCGACAAAATATTACATAAAATACTGAAGGATTTTTTGGGGTAATATAGAATTAGAAGTAATATAACTTTCAAATCGAGGTGCAAAAAATGGATTTTGAAGCAATTATGATGGAAGGAACGCTGATTTTAAAGATAAGAGGTGAACTTGATCAATATAATGCAGATAGATTTCGATTAAGATTTGACATGAAAATAGTAAGTCCTGAGGTACAAAAAGTGGTAATTGACATTTCAGAACTTACCTTTATGGACTCATCAGGTGTTGGCTTTCTGGTCGGAAGGTTCAAAACTGCAAGGGCTTTTGCAAAAGAACTTGTCTTGGTTTGCAGCTCAAGCTATATCAACAGATTTCTTTCAACTTGTGGAATAGAAAAGCTGATAAAGAAATATACAACTATTGATGAGGCTTTGAGCTAAAATTTTTGTAAAATGAACGGATGTGAAGGAAATATAATGAGAATTTTAAACTATATGGAACTTAAAATTTCTTCTAAATCGCAAAACGAAGCGTTTGCAAGGGTGGCTGTTGCTGCATTTGTTGCTCAGCTTGACCCAACATTGGATGAGGTTACAGAAATCAAGACTGCTGTATCTGAAGCTGTAACAAATTCCATAATTCATGCATATGAGGATAAAATTGGGGAAATAATAATAAAAGGAAAGATTTATGAAAATTTTGTTGTTGAGATTGAGGTAACTGACTTTGGCAAGGGAATTGAAGATGTTGAGCTTGCACGCCAGCCACTTTTCACAACCAAGCCTGATGAAGAGCGGTCTGGTATGGGTTTTACTGTGATGGAGACGTTTATGGATAAGGTTGAGGTTACATCAGAGGTTGGCAGGGGTACATGTGTGCGGATGTTCAAAACCATTAAAAAACGAAAGAGCGAGGGAGTGGAAATTGAGCAAAGTTTCCCAGGAGGAATTGATAAGTAAGGCAAAGAACGGTGATAAAAAGGCGCGGCAAGAACTCATTGAAAACAATCTTGCGCTTGTGTGGAGCATTGTCAAAAAGTTTGCAATCAAAGGAATTGAAGCTGACGATTTGTTCCAGATAGGATGTATTGGACTTATCAAAGCAGTTGATAGGTTTGACCCAAGCTTCAATGTCAGATTCTCAACATATGCTGTGCCAATGATAATTGGAGAAATAAAAAGGTATTTACGAGATGATGGTAAAATAAAGATTTCACGAAAGATAAAGGAAAACCAAAACAAGCTCAAGAGATTTCGCGATGAGTTTTTATTTCAAAACGGCAGAGAGCCAACAATTAGCGAGATTTCAGAGACAACAGGTTTGAGCCAAGATGATATTTTGCTTTGCATAGATGCATCACTTGATGTCACATCTTTAAATGAGGTTATAAACCAAGAAGAAGGAAAGCCTATCACACTTATGGACATTGCAGCTGATGAGGACTACTCAAGCAGACTTTTAGACATAATGGCTTTGAAAAAAGGATTGAGAAAATTAAAAGGACGTAAACGCTACATAATACTTATGCGCTACTTTAAAAACAAAACACAGTCTGAGATTGCAAAAGAACTCAATATCTCACAAGTGCATGTTTCGAGGATTGAAAAAAAGCATTGGAAAGTATAAAGAGAGAGTTTCTCTGAAAATGATAAAATTTCAGTTTGACACGCAGTCGGAAAAAATGCGTGTCTTTTATTTTTTTATATTTTGTGATTTAATATAGATAAAATAAATTAAGTTTTAAACTTTGAGAAATGGAAAGACTAATCCAATTTTTCTTTCCTCGTCGCTGCTCATTTTGTGGTAAGGTGGGAAATGACCCATGTGATGAGTGCAAAAAGTTTATACAGTTTATCCAAGGCAAAACCTGTGAAAAATGCGGAATGCCAATTGGTGACTTTGTCTATAGTCTTTGTCCAAACTGTCAAAGAGAGAGTTTTACCTTTGAAAAGGTGCTTCCCGTTTTTTACTATGAAGGTGCTGTCCGAAAAGGTGTTCATCTTTTCAAGTATAGGGGTTTTTACCAGAATGCTTTAACATTTTCAAATCTGATGGCAAATAAAATAATAAGCTCTAATGTACACATAGATATTGTAATCCCTGTACCAATAAGTTATGAGAGGTACTTGAAAAGGGGATATAATCATTCCTACCTTTTAGCAAAGAATATATCAAAAACGTTGAAAGTACCTCTGCTTGATGCTCTAAAAAGAACGCAGCCTACAAAGTCCTTTTACAACCTTTCAAAAGAAGAGAGAAAGAAGGAGATAAAAGATAAGATTGCACTCAAAAGAAGATATGAAAATAGTGTAAAGGGAAAGACAATCCTGCTTATTGATGATATCTTCACAACTGGTGCAACAGCAGATGAGTGCTCAAAGGTTTTGTTAAAAAACGGTGCGAAAAAGGTATACGTATCTGTTCTGGCAATAACAAGACCATCAAGAGAATTAAAATAGGGGGTTGTGAAAATGGATGTTAGAAACTGCAGAAGGTGTGGAAAGCTTTACCTGTATGATGGAAGTCCTATCTGCCCTCAGTGCAGAAAGGAAGAAGAAGAGGATTTTAAAAAGGTAAAAGAGTATTTGTATGAGCATCCAGGTGCGACGTTGCCAGAGGTGTCTAATGCAACAGGTGTGTCACCTGAGAAAATTTTAAGATTTTTAAAAGAGGAAAGACTTGAGATTGTGGGAGAGAGCAATATCATTTTAGAGTGTGAAAGATGCGGAAAAGCTATAAAAACAGGTAGGCTTTGTGATGAGTGCAAAAGAGAAGTTGGTACACGGTTTTTGAGCTATCTTGATGATAAAAAGCTTCGAGAGAGCATGAAGAAGAATGAAGAGTATGCTAAGAGAAAAGAAGGCGGCTATAGATATCTTTCTAAAGATTTCAAGGATGACGAGAAGAAATAAAATTCTGTTAAACTTTTTTGCAAGTTTTAACGATATATTAAGTGAGAATGTTGAGTGCAAAGGATGGGATTTGCTATGAGGATAGAAGATAGGATGAGGATATTCCAGCTATACAGTAGCAGCACAAGAGTAAACAAGGTAGAGAAGAAGCAAGATGTAAGAAATGCAGATAAACTTGAAATCTCAAGTGAAGCAAGGGATTTTCAAGCAATTCTGAATGCTATAAAGTCAACACCTGACATTCGAGAGGAAAAGGTAAATGAAATAAAAAGTAAAATTGAGTCAGGCACTTATAATGTAAGTGCCAAGGACGTTGTGGAAAAACTAATAAGGGAATATAAGCAAGCGAAAAACGCATGGTAAAAAATTTTTCGGTGGCTGCTTTTGAATTTTTAGCAGCCTTTATATTTATTGCTTAAAATTTAGTTAGGAAAGAGTTGATTTTTCATGAATCAAGATGTAAATAGTGTAATTGAAATTTTAGAGAAAGAACACAATATTCTAAGAGAAATACTTGAACTTTGCAACTCCAAAACAAAATTTATAGTTGAAAACAACATATCAGCCCTCATAGAGCAGTCAACAATTGAAAAACAAAAAGCAGAGGAGATAAACAAGTTAGAAGATTTAAGACAGAGCTTGATTGCTAAGATATCAAAGGAAAAGAGTACAGAAATCTCATCACTTGATAACTTGGTAGAATTTTGTAAAGATGAGCAGAAACAGAAGTTAATTGACATAAAAAATTCTATCAGTAAGGTTGTCAGCGAAATAAAGCGTGTAAATGATCTAAATTTGAGGCTTATTCAAAGCTCACTTGAGTATATAGATTTTATGACAAATTTGATCTCTTCCTATTTCACCGACGACACTACTTACCAAAAAAATGGTCAGAGCAAAATTACAAAAAAGAACTTGTTTGATGTAAAGCTTTAAAAATAACAAAGGAGCTGAAAGAGATGTCTTTTTATGGTCTTGAGATTGCAAGAACAGGAATTTATGTAAATAGAAAAGGGCTTGAGGTTACATCCCACAACGTTGCAAATGCCTCAACACCAGGGTATACAAGACAGGTTTTGAATGTAAAATCAATTCCCCCTTCAAATCAGGTGGGGATTTATGATCCAAAGTTTCAGGTGGGAATGGGTGCAGATGTTCAGAGCCTTGTTCAGATTAGAGATATGTTTTTAGATATGCAGTATAGAAATGAATATTCGCGCCAGGGTGAGTATGAAATAAAGGCTGATAACTTAAATTTTATCGAAGCCATATTTAATGAGCCAAGCGATACAGGCTTGTCTGCTGTTATGGATCAGTTTTTCTCAAGCTTGCAGGAACTATCAAAAAATCCTGAGAGCTTGACAGTTCGTGCGCTTGTGCGCCAGAGAGCTCAAGGTTTAACTGATGCAATACATAAGATGTACAAACAGCTTGAGGACTTGCAAAGTGAGCTAAACGACCAGATTTACGACAGAATCCTTGATATAAACAGTATTGCTCATCAGATAGCAGACCTGAACAAACAGATTTTCGTATTAGAACTTCGTGGCGAGAAGGCAAACGATCTTCGAGATCAGAGAAATCTTTTGGTAGATAAGCTTTCTAAAATTGTTGACACACAAGCATATGAAGATTCAGAGGGCAGATTCATAGTCCAAATTAGTGGGGAGACATTGGTTAACCACTTTACTGTGTATGAGCTTGAGACAGACAAAGCAAAGATAAAAAGATTAAGTGGTTTTGATTCAAATGGTCAGCCAACAAACTTTGACCCTGATAATGCACTTTCGCAGCAAAACCTCTATGATGTTCCGGGACTCTTTGTTGTAATGTGGAAAGATACAGGGCAGGTTTTAAATGTTAAGTCTGGCGAGCTAAAGGGGCTTTTGGATATGAGAGATGGTATTGGTGGGATTGACGAAGATTTGACTGTAAATGGACAGGATATTGATGTACCAAATAAAAATAACTTTACAGGGATACCATATTACCTAAACAGGCTAAATGAGTTTGCAAAAAAGCTAATTGAAAAGTTTAATGAGCTTCATACACAAGGATATTCATTAAACGGGCAGAACACAGGTATTAACTTTTTTGAACCGCCGGTTGATTCTGGTAATTTCTTCTTTGCAAGGTATATCAAAGTATCAGACGATATAATGAATGATCTGAACAACATAGCAACAACAACTGACCCTGATAATCTTCCGGGTGGCAATGACCTTGTTGTAAAGATGCTACAGCTTAGAAATGACACATCAATCTTTAGAGAAGGCAAGTTTGAAGACTTTTTAAAATCGCTTATTTCAAACCTTGGTGTTGATTCACAAGGTGCAAAGAACTTTGCAGAAAACCAGAAAGTTATGGTCACCCAGCTTGACAATCGTCGTCAGGCTTTGTCTGGTGTTTCAATAGATGAAGAGATGACAAACCTCATAAAGTACCAGCACGGGTTTCAGGCATCAGCAAGAATGATAAATGCATTTGATGAAATGCTGGATGTCCTTATAAACAGGCTTGGACTTGTAGGAAGATAATTTGAAGCTTTGAGGTGAGAGCAAAATGAGAATAACAAGTAATATGATGGTAAACAATTTCCTTATAAATCTTAATAAAAACCTTGCAAGACTTGACGATTTGCAATATAAGATGGCAACAGGCAAAAAAATTAGATACCCTTCTGATGACCCAGTGATAACTGCAAGGTCGCTAAGGCTCAGAACTGATGTGTCTGAGATAGAGCAGCTTCAGAAAAATGTTGATGATGCAACGTCATGGGTTGATATGACAGAAAGTGCTCTTGCAGATATTACAGAGTCACTGCAAAGAATTAGAGAACTTGCAGTCAGAGGTGCAAATGGTACAAATACAAAAGAAGACATGGCTCAGATTGCAAAAGAGGTTGCGCAGATAAAACAGCATATAATTCAGGTGGGAAATACAAACTATGCAGGAAGATATATCTTCTCTGGTTTTAAAACAGACACAGCACCACTTAATTCAGATGGTTCTTTTTCAGATACAGGCAATTTTGCCTCAAGTGGCGGGTATCCTGTTGATTTGTCAACTGGAAAAAATATTATTCAATTTGAACTTATGAAAGCAAACTATATTAATATAAATAAAACAGCCAACCAGATTTTTTACATCCAGGGTGAAGCAGATGAAAATAAAGGCAATTTATTCAAAGTTTTAGATAATCTTATAAATGCACTTGAAAGCGGGGATGCAACTACAGTAAATTCTCTTTTGAGCGATATTGACAGACACATTGACAATGTTGTTGCACAGCGCGGCGATATTGGAGCACTTCAGAACAGGCTTGAGCTTATTAAAAATAGGCTCAGTGACGACAATGTGAACTTTATTACATTGCTATCAAACAACGAGGATGTTGACATGGCAGAGATTATAATGCAGCTGAAAACCGCAGAAAATGTTTACAGGGCAGCACTTCAGACAGGGGCACAGATTTTGCCACCAACACTTTTGGATTTCTTGAGGTTTTAAATAGTCTTTAACAGAAAAGCTTGAGGAAGTGCTAAAGATGCAAATTGCAAGGATTCAAATTCATCAAACTTTTGCTAAAATAAAACTTCATCAAGAGCATCTTAAAGTCAGAATAAATCAAGACAGGTGCTGGGAAGAAGTAAACCTTGGTTCAACAGATTACTTGGTGCGTCAAAGCGCCCAGCAAGGATATAAACAGGTTTTGAGGTATATACAAAAGACAGCAGAAAATGGCAACAGACTTGCCAGAATTGAAGATGGTGGTGAGCCTATAATTGACATCTGCATTGAAGAGGCTTTTCCAACCTATGACTACAACGTTGATATAATCCCAAAAAGCCGCCCAGAAATCTATTTTGTAGGTGGCAAGGTGTATATAGATTTTGAGATGGGCAAGGTTGATGTGAGGGTATGAACGAAAGAGAGGTTATAATAGATAAGATAAGCAAAATAATGTTTAGAATGAAAAGAATAGAGAGATTTAAAAGTATTACTTTTGAAGATTTTAAAGATAATAGTAATATTCAAGATGTAGTTGCTTACAATTTGTTTTTGATAGCTCAAAATCTAATAAGCCTGTGCAATCACATAATTGCTGATAAACAATTTGAAGTGCCTGAGAATTTTGAAGATATTCCTGAAATTTTAGCTAACGAGAAGGTTATTTCGGATGCTTCTTCCATCTTTATGAAGAAAATAATTGATTTGAGAAATGCAATTGTTTCTGAATATGCCCAATTAGATTTAAATGTTGTATATGACATCTTGAAGAATGATTTAAATGAGATTAAGAAAGTTCTAAAGGAAATTGTGGATTATTTAAAACTATAAAAAAGGGAGAATAAAAAAATGGTAGTTCAAAAGTCAGTAGTCCAGTCAAGGGTATTTGGAGAGCTTGAAGTAAATGAAGAGAATATAATAACCTTTGAAGAGGGGATTCCTGCGTTTGAGAATTTAAAAAAATTTGTAATTGTCAAAGAAGAAGGCAGTCCATTTTTGTGGCTGCAGTCAATCGAAGATAAAGACGTTGCATTTGTCATCATTAATCCATTTGACATAAAACCTGACTATGAATTTGACATAGGCGAGGAAGTTTTGAAAAAGCTTAAGATAGAATCAGAAAGAGACGTTGCAGTTTTTTGTATTGTTGTAATTCCAGAAGATGTAAAGAAAACAAGAGTTAATCTCAAAGCTCCAATTATTATAAATGTGAACAAGAGAAAGGGAATGCAGTATCTTTTAGACGATGAAAGATATCCTCTTAGGTATTACCTTTTTGAAAATTTAAATTCAAACGTGCAGAAATGAGGTATATAAAAGATGCTTGTTCTTTCGCGCAAAGTTGGTGACCAGATTTTAATTGGAGATGATATAATAATAAAAGTCATCAGCATAGAAAAAGATAGTGTAAAACTTGGAATAGATGCCCCGAAAAATATAAAGGTTTTGCGATATGAGCTACTTCAAGAGGTTAAAAATGAAAATGTCGAAGCTTTACAAGGCAAAGATAGACTTAGCAAGATTAAAGATTTAAAAGAAATTTTGTCTGATGGGCAAAGATAAAGGGGCAATAATCAAAAATTTGGAAGAGTAACTAAAGGCAGGAGAAAGGCCTGCCTATTTTTTTTGTAAAATTATTTTATTTGGGATAAGCTCAAAAATCCAAAGTATACTTTAAAAGATTAGCTTCAAAGATATAAAGTATACTTTATATTTTTAGGCTAAAAATTAGAAGTATACTTTACAAAATGCAAAAATGTTTTAAAAGCAAAGCAGAGAATATATATCTGACCCAGCTATTAGAAATGCAGTTTTGATGATAGACAATCTCTTTATTGATAGCAAAAAACTTGGAATTACGGTCGAAACAGCAGTTTTTAAGCATGTATATAACTTTTACAGTGAAGAAAATGCAAAGATAGGCTATTTTAGAAAATCAACTGATAATTAAAAAGAAATTGACATAGTTGCCCAGTTTCCAAATGGTAAGAGCTTAATTGAAGTGAAATTTAGAGAAGATAGCGCACTTGCCGAAAATGATGCAATTGTGCAGATGTGCCAAAAAGAAAAAGATATAATCTCAGCAGTGCTTATTACAAAAAGAGCAGAATACTATGGCAGACTTGAGCTTAATACAAAGGTTCCAATTATAAAGATTCCTGCATTTGTGTTTATGTATTTGTTTGGGAGAGAATGATTAAAAAATTTGAATACTATTAGTGATCATTTATACTGACGTGACATTTTATTATTTTGAAAGATTTATATCAAAAATACTTTATAACTTTAGATTAAAATAGAATCAATGTGGTATAAATAAATTAAAAGTTATTAATTCTGTAAAAAACACTAAAGATGAGGAGGATAGATTAATTTGAAACAAACTTCAGAACTTGAAATTATTATAAAAGAGCTAAAAGAGACTTTAAAGGTATTCAATAAAGCAACAGAGATAAAGCCGAATGACAAAGATGTTTTAGAAAAATTGGAAAAATTTTTAGATGGTATATCAAATCTTAATAGTATTTTTGAAACACTGAATGATATTATAGGTAAAGCAAAAGATATAATTGCCAAAGAAAAGGAAAAAATATCTTACAACTTTAAACTAATTGAATCTGAATTGATCATGGAACTAAAAGAAAAAGGAGTTCCTCTAAGAGAGTGCAGTGATGGTTGGAGAATAAAAAGTATTCAGTTAAAGACTAAACCTCAATCATCAGCTGTTAGCATTTCTTATAATAATCAAACAATCATTGGTTGGACAAGGGTCAATTCAAAAGAAGATATTAAATCTTTGATAGAAGAGGCAGAAAAGTTACTATTTCAATTCCTTATGCCTAAGGATGAACTTATAGATATATTCTGGGATGCATATAAATATGCAAGATTTAAAAGTGGAAAGGATGTTGTGAGTATTTTCGATTTTTATACAGAAGTTAGACTACTTCAAATAAGAAGATATTTAGAAAAAAACAAACCTGATGCTAAGATAACAAAGTATACAGAGTTTCCTAAATGGGCGTTTTTGTATAATTTAGATATCTACAGAAGCATATGGGATGAGATACCTAAAGACAAACGGCTTGCCTTGCAAACTGGCAGTATGCAAGAAACAATGCAGGGTAAGGGTATGTATATAAACGGGCTTAATCCTGATGATGACTACAAGATAATGTGTTATGTGTATGAAGCAAAAGAAGGTGTTTAAAAAATGCAAGTGATAAGCAAGGATAGTATAATAACCTCACTTAATAAAATTGCTCAGAATGGGACAGATGATGTTGAGATTGCAGATTTGATTGATGTTGGGAATCAAGATTACATGAATTATTTTGAAAGCGAAGTGATTGAGAATCTTATTGCAAAAGGCGGGGCAACATGTAAATTTATTGAAGGTGCATATGGTGCGGGGAAAACTCATCTTTTAAATCTAATTTACAAAAAAGCTTTATCGAAAGGTATGCTGGTTGCATTTACAACTTTGGACAGTGCTGTTTCATTGACTGATTGGAAGCTGGTGGTTGAGTACATCTTGGAAAACGTCGAATACAGGCATGAAGGGATAACATACAAATCACTGCCAGAGATTCTAACGTTTGCAGGGGAAAGGTTGGTAGATGGGAGGCAAAAGGAAATTTTAAAGTCAGCAAAATTGCCATCTGCAAGTTTTAAAAATGCCATTTTGCTTGCTCTTAACAAAAAGAATTTGAACAATGAGGCATGGGAAGTTGTAAAAGAGTATTTGGTTGGTCGAAAAGTCAATGTTCAAACCTTTAAAAGCGTAGGGATTTATAATGTAAAGGCAAGCTTGAGTAAGTCTAACGCAGAGAATGTTTTAAAAACAGTTTTATCATCTTTACATATTTTGGGTTTTAAAGGGGTTGTATTGTTGTTTGATGAAAATGAAAGAATGCTTTCAGGTTTTGGAGGAAGAATTTCAAGGCGTAACCAGCTTGCAGCAAACCTTATGCGTCGATTAATTGATGGCTGTTCAAGTGGTGCTTTGGAAGGGGTTTTGATAGTATTTTCAGTTTTGCCTGATTTTATTTCCCAAGTTGCAAATAGGTACGAGGCTCTGGCTCAGCGCTTGCAGATAATTAAAGGTGAAAATAAATGGATTGGTTGGCGTATTCCCTTTCAAAAGGTTGACTCTGTTAACACATTGAGAGACAACCCACAGAGTTTTATGGATAGCATGGTTGAAGCTTATTTGAGATTGGCTAAAAATTTTGGTATTTTAGATGATGATTTTAAAAAAGAAGTCATAAACAGTTGCGTAATGGTACTAAGAAGAAATGTAGGCTCAGGTTACAAACGAGAGCTGGCAAAGACTATTGCTACTATGATATTGGAAAGGATGAGATAAATTGGATAAGGACTTATTTTTAAGAGCATTATATACTATGGCACAACACGGAACAGCACCAGCTGAAGGATGTAAATATTTTGGTGTGGGATATGAGAATGTGTTTGAGGCAATTAGACAAAAATACTTTTATGAGCATTTTGGCCGAAACATTTGCGCACAAAAATTTGTTATAGGTCCATATGGGTCGGGGAAAACACATTTTTTACGTCATTTAATGGAAATTGCAAGAGATGAAAACTGTGTTACTTCTGAAATTGCTTTAAATCGGGATATTGATTTTTCTGATAAGCTACTGATTTACAGTGAAGTTGTACGGAATATGAAAGCACCATTACAGCGGAATGAGGGTTTGAGTGAGTTTTTAAGATACACACTTGAAAATATGGTAAATGACACCCAAAATTCTCAGTATTTGAAAGAAAAATTTTTAAGAGATATCAATGATGGTAGCTTTAAATCACGAGAATTTGGAAAGGTTATAAAATTAGCAATGATTTCTTACCTCAACGGGGATATTTCAACCTTTGATTTGTGCTGTGATTATTTATTAGGCAATATTTCAGACAGTAAACTTTGTAGAGAATTGGGTATATCCAAAGTGACAAAATCAGCTCAAAATAAGCGTGCAGAGGATATGCTTTTTTCTCTTTTCCAGTTTGTTTATTATATTGGTTATAGAGGAATAATTGTGGGTTTTGATGAGGCTGAACAGAGTTTTAATGTTGATAGAAAAAAACTTGCCAAGATTTTTTCAACACTGCGTTCTTTATTAGATGCTATTGTCAACTTAAAAGATGCCTCTGCCCTAATTGTATATGCTATGACAAATGATGTTTATGAAGAAATGAATAAATACCCAGCATTGCAGCAAAGGCTTTCAAGTCCGTATGAGAAGGATTTTTTTAGTGGAAATGTTTTAGCCCCAGTTATTGACCTTACACGACTTGATTCTATTGATTTGTCAAAGAAAATTGCTATGAAGATTTCAGATGTATTTTATGAGACTTTCAAAGACCAAATTAACATTTCAAAAAATGAGATACTAAGAAAAGCTGATGAGATATCAGGGGAAATCATAAAAAAGGGTGTTTCGAGCTCAAACAAGCGTGAAATAACAAAGGCTGTTTGCACATATTTGTTAGAAATTCTTGAAGAAAGAGAGATTGATTATGGTAATTTAGGAAAAATATATACACAAAACATATACGAAGATGAGGTTTAAAAACATGATGAGAGAAGATACCACATTTAAAAAATTAAGGGTTATAGAATCACTTAGATTTGGATTGGTGCCAGAGTATTACATAGACCAGCTTACAATAGGTTTTGATCAGATCAAAGATGTTACAGAAAAGATACTGAGAAAATGCGAGTCTTTTTTGCCTGTTGGATTTCAAGTTTGTGGAGAATATGGCTGTGGAAAAAGTCACACCCTATCTGTTATGAGATATATAGCACGAAAAGAAGGGTTTTTTACTTTAAAAGTGGAAGTTGATGGAGAAGGCATAAGCCTTTCTAATCCATCAAAACTATTGAACATATTATTTTTAAGTATTCAAGACAATGATATATATTCAGACTACCCGTTAGTAAGTCTTTTTTTAAAGGCATTGCTACTGAAAAATGGCAGCTTTGAAAAACTAAAAAGATTTGAAACAATCCAAAAATACCTAAATGTTATAACAGCTTTAGCTGAGGTGGGTTTATTAGATGAATATTCTTATTTTATAGAATCACTTCTTACATGCAGTGATGAGGTAAGTGCAACTGATGTAAATGAAATGCTATCAAGTGCTTTGAGATATTCTGGATATTCAAATTTAAAACTAAAAACTCTTATTAGCAGAAAAGTAGATGAACGATATTTTGATTTTATTGAGGCATTAGCAGGGATTGCCACTTTAGTAGCTGCTGCAGGTTATAAAGGCCTTATGGTTACAATAGACGAGTATGAGGTTGAAAGAATAAAAAATCCAAGCAATTATAAAATGGTTCAAGACATGTTGTACGTAATTGGACGATATTTAAGTGGCGGGTTGAATGTTCCAAGAGCTCCACTTTGTATAATATTTTCAGCAATAAATCAGGGTGGTGAAAAGGGTGACCCAGACATCACAAGATATATTTCAAAAACACCTGAAAATATGTTTGAGGTAACTAAGTGGAGTGAATCTCAAAAAATAGAGCTTTTAAAGAAGCTGCATGTCCTTTACTGTGAGACTTATCAATTGTGGTCTGAGTTTAGCTTAAGCACAGGAGAAAATCTAACAAAACTCATAGAAAGTAAACTTCCTAACAGTGAGAGCAGGCAAATTCGTTCGATTATAAAATGGTATTTGACACTACTGGATTTGCAGTATGGACCACCAGGCATAAGAAGGTGATAAGAAATATGGATAATGGCTATTTAGAAGATCTAAATATTAAGAATCAGCTTTCTTCAACATGGGATATGTTTTTTGGAAGCTATGGTAGACTAAAAGATGTTCAAAGAAAGGCAATTCCCAAAATACTTGAGGGAAAAGATATTTTAATATGCTCACCTACTGCAAGTGGCAAAACAGAAGCTGCATGTGCACCCTTGATTGAGAGGTTAAAGTCAAGGTTCAAGGTCTGGACAATTTTATACATTTGTCCAACAAGAGCACTGGTTAACGATATCTATGAAAGGCTTTATTCACGGCTTATCTATTATGATATTAATATTTTAAGAAAAACAGGGGATTATCAAGCCGAATTTAAAACAATTCCGAATATACTAATTACAACACCAGAGTCATTTGACAGTATGATGTGTAAAGGAAAACTTAAAAATGGTTTTGGGCATATTTTATCTTGTGTTTATGCGGTTATTTTAGATGAGGTACATCTTTTATATGGTAGCTCAAGAGGTGAACAAGTAAGATGGCTACTTGAAAGGTTAAGAAGGCTAAAAGCTCAAGCTTTTAAAGAAAAGTGGTGTGATGATGAAAAGATTCAGATTATTGCAATGAGCGCAACAATGAAGGAACCTGAAAAGATATTAAAGTATTATATTCCTGATGGTGAAATAATAAAAGCTGAAGGGAAAAGAGAAATAAATCTAATATCAGATGAAATTGTTTCAATTGATGAGACAATATTCAAGCATTTTTGCAGCATTGATTTTCAAAACAGGTTTAAGAAAATTCTAATTTTTTGTAATTCAAGAAATAAAGTTGATGCTTTAGTAGCAGAGCTCAGAAGTATTTTAAAAGATTCAAGCTACCAAATTGTATCTCATCATGGCAGTTTAGCAAAGTCTGAAAGAGAAGAAACCGAAGAAATTTTAAAAAGGCATGAAAGGGTTATAGCAGTTTCATCTTCTACCTTTGAAATAGGAATTGATATTGGCTCAATTGATTTGGTTGTTTTGGCAGAACCGCCACTTGATATGAATAGCTTTCTTCAAAGAATTGGGCGTGGGAACAGAAAAAACGAGAGAATAGATGTCCTTTTATGTGCTGAAAATGATACTCAAAGACTAATTCAAAAAGCCATGCTCTTTTGTGCACAAAATGGAATTCTTTTAAATACAGCAGCGGGGAATATTTTTCATGTTATTATCCAGCAGATAATCTCATACATATTTCAGTCAAAAGATTTGAAACGAAGCAAAGATGCACTAAAAAGCTTAATAGAATCTTGTTTAAAATATTATTTTGAAGACTTATCAGTTGCAAATGACATTATAAACAATCTAATTTTAAGCGGCCAGCTCAAAGAAGCGGATGATGGCAAGCTAACTGTAAAGAAGGATTGGTTTGATAAGTTTTCAAACGGACAAATTCATTCAACAATTAGATTTGCAAATGGAATGTCAATCTATGATCTTGAAAAAAACAGGGTTTTAGCAACAAATGTCCAAGATTTTCAAAACAAAAGGATTAAAATTACAGGTCAAAACAAAGAGATAATAAATATTCAAGGAAACAGTATAATTGTAAAAAATTCCTCTGAGAAGTTGGATGGTGGTCTTTTAAGTTATGCACCATATGAAACTATATTTTTTAATACGCAGCCTTATGCAATAAGGACATATTTGGGATTAGAAGATAAAGTTTTTCCTTATATTATTAGAGATAACAAGGTTTATATGTTTCATTTGGGGTCCACACAGAGGGAGTTTTTTATAAAGTTATTAATAAGGATGTTAAACTTAAAGGTTATTGAAGCTGTTAATTCGTTTTTAGTACAATTTGATAAAGGTTATTGCAAAAAAGTTATTTCTTCTTTTAAAGATATAAAATGTCTAAACGATTATTCAATGATTAAGTTTATAGAAAAAGATATAGATAAAATTGAAAAAGAACTCAAAATTGATCCTTTGAACAAACTGCTCCCAATGAAAATAAGAGTGGAAGAAGTATTAAGGATTATAAACTTAGAAGAGGAACTAAAACTATTTAAAAAAGCAGAATTTCAAAATGTCACTCATACACAATTAGAAATGTACCTTGCAAAATTAATACATTAAATTCAAAAATTTTTCACATAACCCCTAAATTCATAAAACCATCTTACCGATAATCTTAATGAAAACAAAATAAAGCTTCACAGGGACGTGAAGCTAAAAAAATTAAGTTCAGGGAGGGTGTTGTTAAGATGCGTATTAATAATAACATTCAAGCGCTTAATACTTACAACAGATTGACAATTAACAATGAGATGCTTTCAAAATCACTGGAAAAACTTTCATCTGGTATGAGAATCAACAGAGCGGGCGATGATGCAGCAGGTTTGGCAATTTCAGAAAAGATGAGAGGACAGATCAGAGGTTTGAACCAAGCTATTAGAAATGCTCAAGATGCTATTTCATTAATTCAAACAGCTGAAGGTGCTTTAAATGAGACACATTCGATCTTGCAAAGAATGAGAGAGCTTGCTGTTCAGGCAGCAAACGACACCAATACAGATGATGACAGGAACGCTCTGCAGGCTGAAGTTGATCAGCTGAAGGCTGAGATTGACAGGATCGCAAGTACTACACAATTTAACACAAAGACCTTATTAAACGGAGGATTGGTAGCAAATACTGGATTAATATTCCACATTGGAGCTAATATCGACCAGAATATTACTTTAACGATACGTGCTGTTAACACAAGCTCATTGCAAATTACTTCTTTATCGGTTGCTGCACAAACGTCTGCAAATAACGCAATTTCTACAATTGACAATGCGATAAAATATGTTTCTGAAGTAAGAGCAAAATTTGGTGCATATCAGAACAGACTTGAACATACAATAAATAACTTAGGTGTTGCTTCTGAAAATCTCACTGCTGCAGAAAGCAGAATCAGAGACGTTGATATGGCAAAAGAAATGATGGCATTTACAAAAAACAACATTTTGATGCAGGCAGCAACAGCAATGCTCGCTCAGGCAAATCAGCTTCCACAAGCTGTTTTACAGTTGTTGAGGTAAGAGGTTTAAAGCTAAATAAAAGGGCCCTGGTTTTAAGCCAGGGCTTTTTTAAAGTTTTTTGGAAGGGAGATGTCATTGGTTTGAGTTGGAGAAAGCTTAGTATTTGTATGATGGTAAAAGACGAAGAAAAAAATTTGAAAAGATGTTTGGAAAGTTTAAAACCGATTCTTAAAGGCGACGAAGTTGAATTGATTGTGGTTGATACAGGTTCGAAAGATAGAACTGTTGAAATTGCAAAACAATATACTAATAACATCTTTTATAAACCTTGGAATTATAATTTTTCTGAGATGAGAAATTACACGATTTCACTTGCAAAAGGTGAATGGATTTTTATTTTAGATGCTGACGAAGAGCTTGAAGACGCAAAGATAATATTAAAGGAAATAGAAATGGCTGAGAAGGAAGGTGCAAATGCAATTAATATAGCCGTAAAAAATTTAGTTGAAGAAAATAATAAACAAAACTTTGTTTTCGGTTTTTCACCAAGACTCTTTAGAAATGGTTTTATAAAATACGAAGGAGCAGTTCACAATCAGCCTATTTTTAGAACTCCTATATACAACAGTAAAATTGTTATTTACCATTATGGCTATATTATGAATGATACTAAGCTTATGGAATATAAATATAAGAGAACAGTTTCACTTCTTAAAAAAGAACTTGAGAAAGACCCATTAAATATTTATTATAGATATCAACTTGGTGTTAGTTATAGTATGTATGGAAAAATTAGGGAAGCAATAGAAGAATTTAGAAAGGTCTATAACCTTTTGAAAATGGAAAATAGTGAAATGAAAAAAGGCTTAGTTGTGGTATATGGTTTGTATGCAAATAATCTTTTATTACTTGGACTTTTCGATAAAGCCTTAGAGGTTGCGGAAGAGGGACTTAATTTTAATGATGAGTATATTGATTTGTATTACATTGCTGGGCTATCTCTTTATGCAATGGGAAGAAGACAAGAAGCATTGGTATATTTCAAAAAATACATGGACCTTTTTAAAAAGCTAGATCAGATTAAACTCCTATACGATGCAAGAGTTGTATTTTACAATATAAGTAATAGTTATTTTGATAATGCTAACGCTATGGTTGTGCAATACTTATTAGATATAAATAATTTTTTAGAAGCCAAGGTACATATAGAGCAATTTAAAGACAATAAGCTAAAACTTCAGTATAGGACTCTTTTGCATATAAAAGAAAGAAATTTTAATGAATTGTTTGATTTTTATTCTTCTTGTAACCTAGAAGACAAAGAAAAAGTTTCTGAATTTATTGAAAAATATATTACTTACTTCAAATTTGATGAGGATGAAAGGTTAGAAATATATAAGAAATTTTCGGAATCAAATGATTTCTATGGCAAATATTGCTGTATAATAACAAAAAAAGAAAAGGTAGAGTCTGCTATTTTAAATATATTTGACTCAAATGTTTTCGGATTACTACCTTCCTTTTACACAAAAGTTCTTTTTAGGGTTGCAGAAAAAAAAGAATTTTTGATTGAGGCATTAAAGAAAGTTGATGTAATGGTTCTGAGGACAAAAATAGCAGAGGCGTTGACAGCAAAGTTTATTGATTTTGAAGATGTTATTAGTCTTTTAGAAGTAATAAAGCCAGAAAAAGCAGATATAGATATTTTAGCTCGTTATATAGCTTTAGCATTGTTGGTATTGTTAAATTTTCCTCGCCAAAGTGATGAAAGATTATATGAGATATTCTTAAACTACACAGAAAATGGTATATTATTGATGAGCAAGCTTTATAAAAGTGAAGAAATTAAAGAAAAATACAGATATTTTTTATCTGAGGAAGAAAAATATTTTGCTTTGATGTACTTGATTTACCTTTCATTGCAAGAGAAGAGAATGGACAAAAGTATAAAATACTTGCGTGAAGCAATATCAACAATGCCAAAATTGGTTAAACACCTTAAAAGATTCTCTAAGGACATCTTGGGAGTGGATGTTGAGAAGTTAGATTAAGTAAAAGTGTAGGGAACAGTTAGTAATTTTTACATACATTTGAGGGAGTGAATTTAAGTGAATGAAAACATTGAGAGTAAAGTTGAGAGAATAAAAAAGCTTCTTAATGAACTTGTTGAAAAAGGAGAATTAGATTATGCGTTAGAAGTGATTAACAAGTGCGAAAATGTTATTAAAAATGATATAGAGATTATTTCAATGAAAGGGATAATATACTACGCTAAAAATGAAATTGAAAAAGCAGAAGAGATTTTCAAAAAAGGTTTGCTTGTTGATGCAACGTATACAGATTTTTATTACAACTTGGGCTGTGTATACGAATTAAAAGAAGAATATGAAAAAGCGGCGAAATTCTTTGCTCGAGCCTTAGAGTTTGCTACTGGCGATGAGACAATAGAAATTGGCAGAAAGTTGAATAATATTTTGTATAAAATTTCTACACCTTTAAAAGACGAGACCAAAATAGCTTTCTTTGTAAAACCGGGGTTAGATAGTTTTTTAAACGATATAATATTAGGCTTGATGGACGAGTACTTTGTAAGAAAAATTGTTGTAACAGATTTTAAACAAATCGACGAAGGCATGCAATGGGCTGATATTTGTTGGTTTGAGTGGTGCGATGAGCTTGTGATATATGGGAGCAGGCATGAGCTTGCAAGAGGGAAGAAGTTAATATGCAGAGTTCATAGTTATGAAGCTTTCACGGATTATATTTTCAAAGTGAATTGGGATAATATTGATAAAATAATATTTGTTGCAAAGCATATTTTTGAACTTGTAAACGATAAATTGCAGGGTGTTCTACGTTCGAAGAGCGTGGTAATTCCAAATGGGATTGATCTCAAAAAATTTACTTTTGAAAAAAGAAATAGAGGATTTAATCTCGCTTACGTGGGTTATATAAATTACAAGAAAGGTCCAATGTTATTATTACAGCTTTTTAAAGCTTTACACGATAAAGATAACAGATATAAATTACACATTGCCGGCGAGTTTCAAGATGAGAGATATCTTCTCTATTTTAAACAAATGATGAAGGAATGGGAATTAGAGGATTCTATAGTATTTGAAGGTTGGCAAAATGATATTAATAAATGGCTTGAAGACAAGAATTATGTTATATGTAGTAGTATCTTAGAATCTCAAAATATTAGTATCATGGAAGCAATGGCAAAGGGGATAAAACCTGTGATACATAATTTTGTAGGAGCAAGAGAGATATATCCTTCACATCTAATATGGACTACAATTGATGAGGCTATAGATATTATATTATCTGAAAATTATGATTCTGTAAAATACAGAGAGTTCATTGAAAAAAATTATTCATTAGAAAACAAACTTTGCGAAATAAAAAAACTTTTAGAAAGTATTTTGCATGAGCAAAATCCTGAAAAAATTAAATTTATCACAAAGGTATATTTCGAGAATGAAGAATATAAGTTTTACCTTCCTAATTTATCCGATTATATTCAAAAAGTCATGTACAAAACCTCTCGCTTTTATGAAGAAGAAATGTTAAGAGACATTAAGCAAAGAATAAAGGGAGAAAGCATTGTTATTGACATTGGTGCTAATATTGGTAATCATACTGTTTTTATAGCTTCTCTGAAAAGGGTAAAGAAAGTTGTTTCAATCGAACCCTATGAATATAGTTTCAAAATTCTACTAAAGAATATAGAGTTAAATGGTTTAAACGAAAAAGTAGTACCTCTGCAGATAGCTTTAGGGAATAGTAATGGAAGATGCAAACTAATTATAGAAAACAAAAATAACTTGGGTGGATGTAAAGTTGCAAAAGATGAAACTGGAAATATAACTCTTGAAACTCTAGATAAAATAGTTGGACAATTAAATTTAAAGAGAGTAGATTTAATCAAAATTGATGTGGAAGGCATGGAGTTGGAAGTTCTAGAGGGTTCTATTCAGACTCTTCTATATTATAAACCAATACTATATGTAGAAATTTTAAATGAGAATTTTAGTAAGGTTAATTCGTTCTTAAATAATTTAGGATATAAGGCAACAAAGGTATTTAATGCCACACCAACATACTTATATGCAAAAGTGGAGTAATATTATATGCTTGTAGACTTGCTATTTTATTTTAAAGTGGTTGTTGAAATTTTTGCTAAAAAAGTTTGTTAAAAACGAAATGGAAAATTTAAACAATACAATGTTGATAATAGTAACAAGTGAGTAAACATGGAAAAGTTCTTCATTGTTATGAAGATAAAATTTTTGCTATTAATTTCCTTTACTTACACTGAGAAAGAAGGTGTTAAAAATGATGAGAAATTACGCCGAGGAACTTGCATATTGGTATTTTAGGCTCAATGGCTTTTTTATCTTAGAGAATTATGTTTTAGAAAAGAAAAATGACGAATTCGGTAATACATATGAAACAGACATTATTGCTGTAAGATTTCCATATGTTTACGAAGATGTTGGAGGTTATAAAGATGATTGGCATGATAAGTTGAAAGAGCTTATTCCTAATTTTGATAAAAATATTTTAGGAGTAATTTGTGAAGTAAAAAGTGGAGAAGGTAATTATCACACGCGTAAATTGTTCAGAAAAGAAAAGCTGGAGAAGTGCTTATCAAGGTTGGGCTTTTTTGAGTATAAAAGTGAAGAGTTTTCTGTGGCGTTGAATGAATTAGAAAAAGGCTCAGTTTACTCTAATGAAATGTATACAATAGTCAAAATTCTTATTTCATTACAAAATAACAATTGCAAGCAAGATGTTAAAAATATATCGTTATTTGAGGTTGATAATTTCATTTGTTCTAAAATTAAGAAGTATGAAGAAAAGTATTCAGACAGAGGATTCTTTATGTCTAATTTGATTCAGTATCTTACATGGGTAAAACATAATAAACCCTAATTTGGTAAATGTTTAAAAAACTCTAATAGTGAAAACTAAAGGTGAGTTATGTTTCTCTGTAATAGTCGTAATAAAATATTTTTGCATATGAGTCAATAAAAGTTATTCCAATACAAGGAACATATAAGCTCATCAAATTAGAGTTTGAAAAAGTTTAAAAAGAAAATGTTAATTTAGTATTTAATATTTCCATCTTATGGAGATGCAAAGACTACAGTTGCCTATGGTCAATTTTAAAGACTTTCTTTACAATAGTTAGATTTGTGGGAATACGACGTTGATAAAGAGATTTTAGGAGGTAAAAATATAATGATAGATTTTTAAAGATCTTTCAATATGCTTCAGTTTTAAAAGATTTAATTATATATCACAGATAGATAAGAAAAAAGCGACAGAGTTAGTTAGTTTTTTTATGACTATTTCTGTGCAATAGAAAAATTAGCTAAATTAATTGAACTTAAAGGATATGCAATTTGTGTTGTTGCAAGCAGAAGGGTTCAAGGTATAGAATTTCCAATTAATGAGATTACAAAAGAAATTTTAAAGTTTTTAATTTTGAATGGGTTGAAACGCTTCGTAATATTGTAAACAAACGGATGCCACTTAAAAATAGTCCTACTAATATTCGAGGAGAAAAAGGTGACACTATGTTGAAAGAAAAAATAGTTATTCTAAGAAAGAAGTAAGGGCAGGTGGACATTTTTGTGTCATCTTCTTTAATTTTTGTTAATAGCTTGTTGAATAAATGAATTAACAGAAAAGTCAAATAATAGATATAAATAAAAAGTCATCATCCTTGAGGTAAAATTTATAAAAGGCAAAACGTACGGCAAAAAGGATGATAATGCTAATTTAGTTATAGCACAAAAACAAAAATTTCAAAGGTCCTTATAACAATTGAGGCATAAAATGGTTTGTTGTAAGGTGTTATCGATGAATAATAACAGTAAGGATACCTTTATCGTAAATTTATATGAGAAGATATTTTACATTTTAGAAAAAATCTCAATATTCTACTGGCTCAGAAGAATTATAAAAAATATAAGTTATTTTTTTGTTGATGCTTGGGTATTAGGAAATTTATTTCTATCATTTTTGGCTGTTATACTAACCTACTACATAATATTCGGTTTAAATTTTTATTTTGGATAATTTTAACTTATGGTATTTTGAGAGTTTTCGAAATAATAATATACCAGCTCAATGTATTATTTTTTGATAGAATAAGGGCACAAAAGAAAAATCAAGATTATTCTATAAAATCAGCAACCAAAATGGTTATGTTACTACTTCACAATTTTGCTGAAATAATGTTTTGGTATTTGTCTATGATGATTTGTATTTTAAAGCTTGAAGGAGACTTTTCTCAACAAAGTACTGTTTGGGATTATATAAGATCAAATATTTTAAATGTGGCAACATTTAATAGTAATGAAATAGAGAAAATAGTAAATAAAACAAATTCAAATATAGCTAATCTAATATTTTTTGAAAATATTACAGGCTTATTTATGACATTATTGTGCTTGGCAAGATTTGTCAATCTACTACCAACAGTTAAGAGTAAAGATGAGATGTAAGATATAGTTATAGATACAAAATTTAAGTATTTTCCTCAAACAACCAAACATTATTCATTTTTTAACAATGAAGATCATATCAATGAAGTGTATGAGCTACAGATGAAGAAAATATTAAAGCTTAAGAATAAATAAGTTCTAATTGAATGGTTAGAAAAGAAGTTTTTGGGTATAATAAAATACGGAAAGGAATAATATCTACAAAATAAATTTTAGTTGTCGTTTTGCTATCCATATGCATATAATTGAATAGTATTTGTTTAATATGCGCGATTATTTACCAATTTAAGAAGGTGATAAGTAATGGAAGCAAATTTTAATTTTTCTAATGATATAATTTATCGTTTGGAGCAGCTTAAAAAAAGTAATAATAAAAAATTTTCCAAGTTAATTGAGTTTTTGAAGATTTATTTTGAAATGATTTATTTTGTTCAGAAAACTCCTATGGTATCAGAAGAAGAAAAGAAACTGTTTAGAGAATGGTTTGAAGAAAAAGGTAAGGACTACTTATTGAGTTTAATAGATTTAGTTGAAACATATGGAGCATTTCTGCCTAATTTTGAAGCAGTAGTTGATTATTATATATTTTATTTAAAAGATGCATACGAGAACAATGATATTGTAGAAATAATTGACTGGCTATATGGAATATTAAAGAGTCTAAATGATAGGCTTTTAGAAAGATTTGATTTCAATTTAAAGTCTGAAGTAAACTTCATCTCTTATGAGGGATTTGTAGAAATTAGTGACCATAAGATTGTAAAAACCTGCGGTACAGACGCAGGTTTTTATTTATATTGTAATTACAATTTATGGGAGTGAAATAAATGTTCAATTGGGAAAATATTATTTTTCTCCAATTCAGCTTGTTAAGACTGAACTGATAAAATTAAGAACAAAAAAGCTAAAGGAAATAGAACCATTTAAATTCAGAAATATTCCATTTTTACTTGAGGTAAAAACTTGGAGTGAAGCTATTGATAATGCAAATGGTAATATGTATGTTGCTTTACGATTAGGAGTAACAGAGGAAAACGAAAAGATATTTGAAATTGAAGCGGTCTACAAAGGCAGCTGTATTAATAATGATGCGTCAATATCGAAAGAAGATTTTCAAAAATTTTTGGAAATTCAAAGTGTAAGATTTTTATGGCCATACTTAAAGGAAGTAGTTTCCGACGTGATGAGCAAAATTGGTTTGATACCTCAACCTTTACCTACAATTGATATTTTAAACACTTTAAAGAAAAATATGAATAGTAGAGAGATAGAAAGGGATGAAAGGTCAGATAAGTAATTTTATTGAATTTGAAAGATATGATTTAATGATACTTCGTTTGATAGGATTGTAGAGCCTATAGTCACTTCTGTAGTTAATAACACTCACCTTCTTCCTTACTTATGTGAGTGTATCCTTTATATTAACAATTATGAAAAATATAGTAGGAAAGAAGGAAATATTACATCATTTGAAAAATGGCAAGAAAGATTGAAAAGTATCTTTAAGACTGAGTTTGTTGATGATTTTATTTTGAAATTAAGGAGACTTTATGAAGAAGGTAAAGATGATCATAAAAAGTTGTCACGTTTGAGAGGTAGAATTTTAGAACTTTTCATTCTTCATTTTGTTTATAAAAGATATAATGCGCCAGGTTACATAGTTTTACAAGGTTGTGGTGTTAAGATAAATGGGAGACTAATTGCAACTGAAGAGAGAAAGACTGTTGATATAGCAGCTTGGAATGGTATGTTTGGTGAGTTTTACGAAACTAAAGTAGGTCCTAACTTGTTTGACGAAAAAGTTATAAAGTATTTGGGTTTATTGGCAGTTGAATTACAGAAAGTGAGTCTAAAATCTATTGTGGCTTGTGTTACAAAATGGCAAGTGTGGAGAGGTTAGAAAGGCAAATAAAAAAATTTAACTGGATAGAAGGCTCAAAGTTTTTAAAGTGTGTTGAACGTGAGAATTTATTAAATATATGTAACTCTTCTTTATAAATAATAAACTTGTTGAATAAAATAAACAAACAAAAAGCAATAAGTTGAAACAGATAAAAAGCCATCTTTATTGAAGTAAATTATAGTAAGAACGCAGAAGCACACAACAAGGAGGATGACATTGACTAATCTTATTAAACATACAAAAGAAAAGCTTTTTGTTGTGCCAAGTATCTATTGCCAGTAGTTAAATCTAAGGTTGAAATATATGTACAGTTATGCTTGAAAGCTGAAATGTGTTTTCTATTTTATTTTGATAATTGGAAAAATCTAATTATGACTTATTGGTTATATAAGAATTGATGCACAAGTTACAATTTTTAGAAAATTATAGGGGGGGGGTAATTTTGTGAAGCCAATATATTCCATTCGATATTCATCTGTAAAATTTGACGATTTTTTAGAGATACTTAAAAGTTTCAGAATTTCAATAGATATAAGAACAAACCCTTTTTCAAGGTTTGTTCCAGAGTATAGGAAAGAAAATTTAGAAAAAGCTTTAAAACAGGCAAATATTGGCTACATTTTTCTTGGGAATCTCCTTGGCGGAAAGTTGGAAAATCCTTCTTTCTATACTCCCGAGGGTTATTGGAACTACAACGCAATAATCCAGTCAATGGAGTTTAAAGAAGGCATAGAGACTTTACTTGAACTTGCGGAAAGAGAAACAATAGTTTTGATGTGCAGTGAATTTGATCCTGCACAATGTCACAGAGCCCTTATAATTGGTCGATATTTGCTGAGTTATCACAACATAGCTATCAATCATTTGATGGGGAGATGGGTACAAGTAGATCAGCGTGCATTAGAAGAGAGTCTTTTTTTTAGGTATTTTCCTCAAACAAGCGAACAGCATTCATTTTTTAGCGATGAAGAGCTTTTCAATAAAGCATATGAGCTGCAGATGAAGAAAATATTCAATGTTAAGAACAAATAAGTTTTAATATGGTATTCTAATTCCGTACTCTTTAATTTCTTTTACAAAAGGATTCTCATCGGTAAAATCTTCAGGTCTAAAAGGATGGGGTTCAATCCTAAGGTCGATGTCTCTTCTAAGTCGCATTAATAATAATCTATCTTCAATGCAGTCACCTTTGAACTGGTCAGAAATTACTGCAATATCAATGTCGCTATCATTATGATAATTTCCTTTTGCATATGAACCAAATAGATATACATCAATAACATTTATTTCTTTTTTGAGTTTACTAATATACTCCATAATTGTATTTTTTACTCTTGAATCAATCTTTTTAACCATTCTATAACATTCTCCACTTTTTCAATTATATTTTGTGTATATTCTCGTGTGCATTTTTTGTGAAATTCTCTTTTATAATCGGGATACCTTGTATTTATATTAAAAGTTGTAAGAAGGTCAAAAAATCTGCCATAGAAGTGTCCAAAGGAAGTTGTATTTTCTTTGCAAGAAACAATAAATCATGTGTTTTTGGAGGAATGGTTTCAATATTTTTGACATATAAAGCTTTTAATAATTTCTCGGCAATTATATGACACATAAATAAACGCCAAAGATAGTCCTTACTTTCAAATAAATGCTTCATGGTCTTGTAATCGTCAAGTGCCGAATCAATCCAGTACTGAATTATTTCTTCTTTTTTCAAAACGTTCACACTCACAAAATCTATAATGTTCTTACTAAATATTTTATCACAAATCTAAAGTGCAAAAAAAGCACTCATTAAACTTTTTCCTTTCCACAACCGATAATATAATAAGAGAAGACTAAAAAGAGAGGGAAACGATAATGGTTGTTGATAGCATTGGAGTCAAAGCTGTTGATATATCAAATACAGTCTCAAGAGTTCAAGACAGCAGAACAAAACTTGAAAATATCGAAGTTAACTTGCAAGAAGAGAAGGGTATAAACAAAGAAGAAGTTAATGATAAGCTTGCAGACAAGAACAGCAGAAAAGAGCTTGATGAAGATACACTTATTAAAATGATAAACCAGGCAAATAAAGCGTTTGAGGCGAAGTACACAAGGCTTGAATTTTCAATACACAAGGAGACACATGAAATTGTTGTAAAAGTATATGATAAAGAAACAAATGAACTAATAAGAGAAATACCTCCAGAGAAGATATTAGATATAATTGCAAAGCTTTGGGAGCTTGCAGGCATTTTTGTGGATGAGAGAAGATAAGGAGATGATGAAAGATGAATGTTGGCTCGACAAGTTCTACAAGTTACACAAATCCCTATAATGCATACAAATACTATACAAGAATCGGTGGACTTGCCAGCGGGCTTGATACAGACTCAATTATACAAGGCTTAATGAGTATTCAGAAAGCAAGATATAATAAACTATATCAGCAGCATCAGCTTCTTCAATGGCAAAGAGAAGATTATATGAATATGGCAAAAGAAATCTCAAGTTTTAAAGATTATGTATTTAATCTTAAGCTTTCAAGTAACTTTGTTAAGTTCAAAGCAACAGGTCCGGCAATTGATGGCGGCTATATAAATGTTACTGGAACGGCCAATGCTTTAGAGGGTAATTATGAAATAACAATAAATAGTATCGCAAAACCTTCTACGATGGTGCTTTCAAATATTTCTGCAACTTTTGATAAGCTAAAATCTAATAATATCAGCACACTATATGTCAGTATTAGCACTCAAACAGACGCCGATATAAACACCTTCGATTATGTAACAGTAAAACTTTCAACTACTCAACCATCCACCTCTGATTATCTTACTATAGATGTGACAAAATTTTCTGATGCAAATAGTTTTGCAGCAGAGATAGTATCCAAACTAAATTCTACGGGCACAGTGAGTGCTTATTATGATTCGACATTGGGAAAGCTTCTTGTTACCACAAAACAAACTGGTTTAATAGAACTTAACTTAGATACTGGTGGAGACCCAAATTTATCAGATCTGACGGTAGATAGTAGGACACGAGGAACTAATGCAGAAGTGTCTATCAACGATTTGTCAAGAAATGTTGCTTATTTAAATTTAAAATATTCCCGAAATTCATTTAGTTTTTTAGGAATGGTTATAACGTTGAATAAAGATACGACTGGGGCAACAGTGGGATTTACTGTCTCTAAAGACATTGATGCGATTGTAAATAATGTAAAGGATTTTATAAATAAGTATAATGACCTAGTTAGCAAGATTTACAGCAAAATTACAGAAAAAAGAAATAGAGACTATCCACCTCTCACAGAAGACCAAAAGGCTCAGATGAAAGAAGAGGACATCAAAAAATGGGAAGAGGCAGCAAAAAAGGGACTATTGAATAATGACCCTATATTAAGCAGTTTTCTGAACAATATAAGGTATTACCTCTATAAAGCAGTACCTGGTCTTCCTTCAAGTTTGGATGTTATTACAGAAGCAGGGATTGAAACATTTAGTTACTTTGAGAGCAAAGAAGGGAAGCTTTATATAAGAGACGAAGGCAAACTTAGAGAAGCAATATCTAATAATTTAGACGCATTTGTAAAACTTTTCACATACACCGACTCAGATCCCGATACACCAATAGAAAATCAAGGAATTTTACAAAGATTTTACAAGCTGGCAAATGATACTTTGAAGAAAATTAATGACATAGCAGGCAAGCCTTACTTTACAAATTATTATGATCCCAACAGCTATATTGGTAAACAATTAAGAAGCATTGCAGATCAAATGAATGCTGAACAAGAAAGATTAAAACAAATAGAGGATAGATACTACAGACAATTTACTCAGCTTGAACGACTGATTGCTCAAATGAATACACAAAGCTCATGGCTTTCTCAACAATTCAGTGGTAAGTAATGAAGATGACAAAAGTTCGAACAATAGAAGTGTTAAATAAAACATAGAGGAGAAACAAAAACTTCAAGTTTAAAAAATATGAGGGGGAAGAGATTTTATGGATGCTGCAGCAAGATATCAAGAAGAGGTTATAATGACAAAACCACCTGAAGAACTAACTTTAATGCTATATGATGGTTGTATTAGGTTTATTAAAGCTGCAATGCAAGCAATTGATGAAAAAAAGCTTGACAAGGCAAATGAGAACATTATAAAAGCCGAAAATATCATCACAGAGCTTATGTCAACACTTGATATGAGTTATGAGATTTCAAAAAATTTGATGAGCCTATACGATTTTATCTACAGATGGCTTATTCAAGCAAATCTTAAAAAAGATAAGAAATATTTACAAGAAGCTCTTGAAATTGTTGAGGAGATGCGAAATACTTGGGCAGAGGCAATTAAGATTGCAAGACAGCAAAAAAATAAGTAAAAGGGTTGGGGTTTATGTATGAAAAATTGATAAATCTTCTTGAAGAAAAGGAAAAGCTTGTTGATAAGTTTTTAGAGCTTACAAATCTTCAACAAGAATATATTTTAAATGACAATTTTGATGAATTATCTGAAATTGTTGATAAGAAAGCAAAGCTAATTGAAAGGATAAATATCCTTGACGATGAGTTTATAAAGGAGTTTGAGGGGATAAAAAAGGCAAAAAATATCAAAAGCTTTGATGAGATAACTGATATAGACAAAGAGACAGGGATTTTGCTCAAGAGCTTGACTTCATCAATTATGGAGAAATTAAAAGTAATAAAAGAGATTGATGAGAAAAATAGCATTCTAATTCGAGCAAAGTTTGATGAGGTAAAAAGGACTATAAAAACTCTTAGATACAAAAAAGAGGCTATAAAAGATTATACATCTTATAAACAAATAGACTATCATTCTGGATTTGACAAAAAGGAATAAAAGGGCTCCTTTACTTTAACAAATCAGAACCAACAAAGAAGAGGGACCCTTTTTCTTTGCTATTTAGTATTTTTGTCTTCACTTTGTTTAAACAACCATTCTGGTTCGTCAACATCAGGACAGGTCTGATACAAAACAAGTGGGTCTAAATCAAGACAGGTCGCCTCATCGTAGTTTCCACTCACATCCCATGCAAGTGTGCCATTTAAAACTGTGCACCTTTCCATAAAAAACTTTTTGTCTCTTGACTTTGTCAGTTAAGAGGTGTTTTTGAGCTAACAAAAAATAACAAAGTCTTAATTTATGCGGGTTTCAAGAAGAGAAAAATAAAAAATTTTAAAAAATGTAGGGACAAATTTTAGCTTAATATATACTGAATTTGCTTGACTTTTTAAATATTTTGTGGTACAATATAACAAACTATCTTCAAGGAGTTGCCATATGTTTGTCAAAATTACTAATGCTGGCGGTTATCAGTATGTTAGGTTAGTCGAAAATTACCGTGAAAATGGTAAAGTAAAGCAAAGAGTACTATTTAACTTTGGTAGACTTGATATTCTCAAAGATGACCCCGCTTTTAAAAACATTGTAAAAAAACTATCTGATATTGTCGCTGAAACAACTACTGAGAATGCAAAAGCTGTTACTATTGAATCTGAAGAAGATATTTCGGATGCAGTTGTAAAAAACTGGGGATACATTGTATACAGAAAGTTATGGCAGGAGCTTGAAATTGATAAGTTTTTAAAAGGGAAAGCAGCAAAAGAGAGAAAGATAAAATTTGATGTAGACAAAGTAAGTTTTTTAATGACCATACAGAGATTGATAGAGCCAATGAGCAAACTAAGAACTTATCATCAGAGAAGCAAATATTTTGGATTTGAAGAGGATATAGATTTGAATCAATTGTACAGGTGTTTAGATTTTCTTGACAGTGTAAAAGAAGATTTAGAGACATACCTGTATCAGAGAAATAAAGACTTATTTAAGATGGTAGTTGATGTAGTGTTTTATGATGTGACGACAATATACTTTGAGAGTTGTAGAGCGGATGAACTTAAAAATTTTGGGTTTAGCAAAGACAACAAGGTAAATGAAGTGCAAGTTGTATTAGGGCTTTTGGTGGACAAAGAAGGCAGACCGATAGGGTATGAACTTTTTCCTGGTAATACGATAGATAGCAAGACGATGGTAAAGATACTGAGGAAGCTGAAGGAAAAATTTAGTATAGATAAGATAATAATAGTAGCAGACAAAGGGCTTAACAGCAGAATAAATTTAAAGATGATAAAAGAAGCTGGGTACGACTATATAGTAGCAAGCAGATTAAAGAATGCAAGTAAAGAAATTTTAGATGAAGTTTTTAATGAAGAAGGATATAAAAGACTTGATGGCAAAAGATGTTTGAATGCTGAAGAAATTTATGGTGATGAATTCAAATATAAGGTATTGGAAAGAACAAATATTGTCAAGGATGAAGAGGGTAAAGAGTTCAAAATAGAAGAGAATTTGATAATAACGTATTCAAGCAAGAGAGCCAAGAAAGACAAAGAAGACAGAGAGAGATTGGTAAGAAAAGCCAAAGAGCTTTTAGAGAACAAAGGAAGCATAACAGCCTTAGAAAAGAAAGGTGCAAGGAAATATTTGAAGAAGAAATCAAAATCAGAAGAATATGTATTGGATGAGGAAACGATAAAACGAGATGAGAAATTTGACGGTTATTATGCAATTCAAACGAGCAAAAAGGATATGGATGTAGAAGAGGTTTTAGGAGCATATCACGATTTATGGAAGATAGAACAGTCATTCAGAGTAATGAAAAGCTGTTTAGAAGTGCGACCGATATATCACTTTACAGAAAGCAGAATAAAAGGACATTTTGTGATATGTTTTTTGGCATTTTTACTGCAAAGGACATTGGAATATATTTTGAGGAGAAAAGGTAAAGGAATAAGTAGTGAAAGGATAATGGAAGCAATATATTCAATGAACTTTTTTGAAATAGAGATAAAAGGGAAGAAATATTTGATAAAGCAAAAAATTGAGGGAGAAGCTGGAGATATACTGAATGTAATGAAGATAAAGGGTCCAAAAAACTTCATGACATATGAGGAAGGCTTAGAATTTATTGGTATTAGCAAATGATGTAGTGACAAAATTGAGGTCCATATTTTGTCAATCCCAGTCCTCCCAAGCTTTTTGAGCTTCAAACTGACAAAGTCAAGAAAAACTTTTTGTCTTTAAGTCTTTGAAATTCACCCTTTTCAAGAAGACTTGATGCATCAAAGAGTTTTATGCTACCATCATCAAAGTAAATATAAACTTTATAGTCTTCTGTAGGTATAACCTGAACAACCTCAGGATAATATTCCATCATGTTTAAAATCCCCTCCTTTCAAATTTCTATCTTCCTCACAAAATACAAATTCCCCAGGGCAAAGAGAGCTGCAAGTAAAAACACATATTCATACCCGAACTTATTCCACAAAAAGCCAGATAGCACAGGAAGGCTCATAGAAACTGCATGGTCCATGCTTGTGCCTGTTGAAAGAGTTGGAGTCAAATCATCAGGATGTTTTATAATTTTCTTTATGTACGTTGACCTTGCCATTGATGTTGCAAACATTAGATTATCAATTATATAACACGCATATGCCAAGCCCAAAGCCAAGCTTTTTATCTTTATGTTCTCGGTCATAGCATATCCTATACAAATTAAGAAAATGACAATCGCATCAAATGTCAAAACTTTCTTTTCACCAAGCTTGTCAATAAGCCTGCCTATAACGTTTCTAAACCCAATTCCTAAAATGGAGCAGATTATTCCAACCAGAGCAAAATTTGAAACAGGCTGTTTAAATATCTTAATCAACACCCAAGGAGCAAATGTGATAAAAATCTGCTTTCTTGCACCAAAGAAGATAGAAAGAACATAGTAGAGCCAGTAATCTTTTTTGATTACAAACTTTAGACCTTTGTGATTTCTCACATTTGGCATTTTGATTGGCATCAAAAATATTGCAGCAAGGATGTACATCACTGCAGCAATGAGGTAGGCTGTTTTGAATGAAAAATTGAGAAATTTAAACCCTACCATGACAGTGAAATAACCAATAACTGCAGCGGCGGTTGAAACAGAGCCAATGAGCCCTAAGGTTTTGCCGTAAGAGTCTTCTTTTGAAAGTGCCATTCCAATGCTTGATGTCAAAACCATGTTAAGGTGGGTGCCTGTGTTGTAAAAAGCTGTCCATAAAATCAAAAGAGCAAAGCTTGGCGCAAAATAGCCAAGTCCAACCAGAGATACAGAGCAAAGAAGTGTTGCTATGATGCTTACTCTCAAATCCCCAAGGAAGTATAAAAAGCCTATTAAAAAGATTATCAAAAACCCTGGTGTCTCGCGAGGAAACTCAAGCACACCTCGTGCCACAGGTGAAATTTTAAAAGTTGCTGCAATATAGTTGTTAAAGATAGTGTCATTAATCCCACCACCAATTCCCATAAATGCATTTGCCAATATAAAAAGTGAAATAGCTGAGAATGCAAGTCTAACGCTGCCCTGTGTCTTTTGCATATTAAAATCCTCAGTCCTTTCTAAAAATTTTTTATTAAATTTACTTACTTTAGCTTTATCTCAAAAAGTGGTGTGTAGACTCTTTTTCTATCAATCTCTTCGCTTAAAAATAAAATAACACTTTCAACAGGAATTAGGTCAAATTTGTAGTTTTCAACGTACTGCTTGAACTTGTCAAAAGACTCATCCAAAATAACATCCTGAGCAATTGTTATATGAGGAGTATAGTCTCTTTTTTCTTTTTCAAAACCGATTGAATAAAGAGAGTCTTCCACTATTTGATAAAGATTATTTAACTTATCTAAATCACCATCTGGCTTTAAATATACAACACGCAAAGCGTTTTTGCTTCCTTTGAAATATCCACAAGAGAAAATCTTAAGTGAAAAAGAAGAAAAACCTTCTAAATTCTTTGTTAACACCTCTTTAATCTTCTCAACATGGTCATATTCTATCTCACCTAAGAATTTTAAAGTAAGATGAAAGTTATCGATGTACTTCCACCTTCCTTTTTTACTGATTGATTTTAAATAGCTCTGTGCTTCGACTATTTGCTCTTTTAGCTTTCTTGGGAAATCAATTCCAATGAAGGTTCTCATTTTGGTTTTTCTCCTTTCTTTACATCATTTTTTCAAAAACCTTTGAATGCGCGCATACAATTTGGTAGAATAAAAAGGAGGAAGGTCTATTTTTAAATTTTAGCAGGGGGAAAGAGGCAATGGAAGCACTTTATAACACAAAGCTTCTATATCCCACAGACAAACCTGTATCGCCAGGAATTATCAATGTAGAAATATACAAACCGCAAAAAGGAAAGCTTCCAATCTATGTAAAAAGCCTTGATGAAAATGACATAAAAAAGTATATACCAAACATTGCCACAATTATCCAAGAAGAACTTCTAAGAAGAATCAATATCGATTTAGTTACACAGACAGATTTTTACATCGTCGAAGAAGATAATAAGTATCATGTATATTTTAACAAATCCCCTGAAGATTTTAAAATAGAAAAAGAATAGGTACTGGGGGCAGGCTAATGAGGAATTTTGCTGATGTCAAAAAGATTGTAGTTAAGGTTGGAACAAGCACTGTTACATATCCAACCGGCAAACTAAATCTTTCGCGATTGGAGAAACTTGCAAGAGTTCTTTCTGACATAAAAAATGAGGGAAGAGACGTTGTGCTTGTCACATCTGGCGCTGTTGCATCAGGCTTGGGGCGGCTTGGGCTTACAAAAAATCACAAAACAACCCAGGAAAAACAGGCGCTTGCAGCTATTGGCCAGGGAATTTTAATGCAGATTTACGAAAAGCTTTTTGGTGAGTATGGAGTTGTGGTTGCCCAGGTACTCTTGACAAAAGATGTTGTTGATGAGGAAAAAAAGATGTTGAATGTTAAAAACACTTTTGAGCAGCTTTTCAAGTTTGGTGCAATTCCAATTGTAAATGAGAATGACGTTGTTGCCATCGAAGAGCTTGAATTTGGCGACAATGACACGCTCTCTGCCTATGTTGCAACAATAATTGGTGCAGACCTTCTGATAATTCTTTCTGACATAGACGGACTTTATTCATGTGACCCAAGACTGAACAAGGATGCAGAGCTTATAAAAGAGGTTTTTGAGATTGACTCATACATAGAGAGCATTGCAGGAGGAGCTGGGTCTTTGAACTCAACTGGTGGTATGCAAACCAAAATTGAAGCGGCAAAGATTGCAATGCAAAATAAAATTCCTATGGTAATTGCAAATGGAGAAAATCCATCAGTTTTGAGGGATATCTTAGCAGGGAAAGATGTTGGCACACTGTTTATTTGCAAAGAAGTATATCAAAGAGGGAGTGAAGTGAAAAGATGAGTGACTTGATTTACAAAGCAAAAAAGGTGAAAGAGGCTTCAAAAAAACTTATGAATCTTTCTGAAAGCCAGAAAAACCTTGCCTTGAGCTGCATATCAAAAAAGATTTTAGATAACATGGAATACATTCTTGTTGAAAACCAAAAAGACATGGAAAATGCACAAAACAAAGGTATAAAGGGTGCGCTTTTAGACAGGCTAAAACTAACAGAAGATAGAATAAGACAGATTTGCAAGGGAATAGAAGATGTTATAAAGCTTCCAGATCCTGTTGGCGAGGTTATTTCTATGTGGAAGCGCCCAAATGGGCTTATTATTGGACAAAAAAGAGTACCAATTGGGGCAATTGGTATAATCTATGAGGCACGTCCAAATGTGACAGTTGACGCAGCTGTGCTGTGTTTAAAAGCAGGAAATAGCGTTCTTTTGCGAGGCGGCTCAGAAGCTATAAATTCTAACATCGCACTTGTCAAGACAATGAAAGAGGGATTGATTGAAGCAGGGATTGATGAAGGTAGCATAGAGATTGTAGAGGATACATCAAGAGAGACAGCAGTGGCTATGATGAAGCTCAATGAATATTTAGACCTTTTGATTCCGCGCGGGGGAGCAAATTTGATAAAGACAGTTGTTCAAAATGCAACTGTGCCTGTAATTGAAACAGGTGTTGGCAACTGCCATGTGTTTGTCGATGAGAGTGCTGATTTTGAGATGGCAAAAAGAATTGTAGTTAACGCGAAAACACAGCGGCCCGGTGTTTGCAATGCAGCTGAAAAGCTCCTTGTCCACAAAAATATAGCAGAGAGCTTTTTGCCAATGATTGTAAGGGAACTTATGTCAAAAGGTGTTGAAATAAGAGGTTGTAGCAAGACAGTTGAAATCTGCAAGAAAAATGGTATTGAGGTAAAAGAGGCAACTGAAGATGACTGGTACACAGAGTATTTGGATTTGATAATAGGTGTGAAGGTTGTTGATAGTGTTGATGCGGCAATAGAACACATAAATAAGTACGGTTCGAAACACTCAGAGGCAATTGTTACAAGGGATTATTTCAATGCACAAAAGTTTTTGGACTTGGTTGATGCGGCAGCTTGTTATGTAAACGCCTCAACAAGATTCACAGACGGATTTGAATTTGGCTTTGGTGCAGAAATTGGAATCTCTACTCAAAAGCTTCACGCAAGAGGTCCTATGGGACTAAAAGAGCTCACAACTATAAAATACATTATCTATGGAAGCGGGCAGGTAAGAGAATAGAAGAAATTGGAGTTGATTTGTTGTGAGTGATATCAAACTGGAAAATTACCAAGATGTTATTAATAAAGTGGTTGAAGAGTTAAAAGAATTATATGGTGATAAACTAAAAAAAATAGTCCTCTATGGTTCATATGCTAAAGGAACTCAAAATGAAGAATCTGATATTGATATAGCGGTATTAGTTGATGAGGACGAGCAAGCGTTAAAAGACTATGAAAATAAGTTGGATGAAATAATAAGTGAAATTGGATATAGAAGCTTGAAATTAATTTCTATAGTAGACATCAGTTATCAGAGATATATGCAATATAAAGAAATCTTACCTTACTATAAAAATATAGAGAACGAAGGGATTGTATTGTATGGATGAGTATATTAAAGCTCTTTCATTTTATCGTCTGGAAAAAGCCAAAGAAGATTTAAAAGCTGCTAAAGTAAATTATGAGAATGGACTTTACAAAGCTTCTATTAATAGGTCTTATTATGCAATATTTCATGCGATTCGAGCCGTTAATGCAATAAACAAATTTGATTCGAAAAGACATTCAGGTGTAATAGCATATTTTAATCAGCATTTTATTCATACTGAGAAATTTAGCAAAGAACTCTATAAAATAGTAGCTTCGGCATTTAAATTAAGAGAAAGATGTGACTATGATGATTTTTATATGGTGTCAAGAGACCAAGCAGAAAATCAACTGAAAAATGCTGAATTTTTCATTAAAGAAGTTGAAAGGTTTATTTGCGAGCATTTTAAAGAAAAATAAAAAGAAAATGTTAGGGGCTGTTTTCATGAATTATGAAGACAGCCCGCTTTTGTTTTGTGGTATAATTAAAACTTGAGAACTTAAATTCATATAAGAAGGGGTTTTGAAAGTTGAACCAAAAGACACTCAAAGCGTTGGAGTATGACAAGATAATTGAGATTTTAAAAAACATGGCAAAGTCAACTCCAGCAAAGGAATATTTTGAAAACCTCATTCCATCAACCAATGTTGCAGATATAGAAAATGAACTTAATAAGGTCGATGAAGGCTACAGGTACGTTCTAAAGTATGGAAATCCACCAACTTTGGAGTTTGAAAATATACTGCCAAGCCTTAAGAAATCAAAGCTTGGGGCAACTTTAAATCCACAAGAGATTTTGCAAATTGGAAAAGTGTTGAAACTTTCTTATGAGATGCGAACTTATCTTTCTTACACACAAGACTTTAGTTTTCTTGAAAGTATGAAAAAAAGACTTGTAAATTTAAAAGAAGTAATCTCAAGAATTGACCAGACATTTTTAACAGCAGATGAAATCTTAGATACTGCATCACCAAGGTTAAAGGAAATAAGAGATAGGATTAGAAAACTTGAGAGTAGAATAAGAGATGAACTAAATAGCATGATTCGCGACCCAAAAATCCAAAGGTTTTTACAAGAGCCAATTATAACAATCAGAGGCGAAAAGCTCTTACTTCCTGTTAAGGCAGAGTTTAGAAATGAAGTGAAAGGAATTATCCATGACCAGTCAGCAACAGGTGCAACTTTATTTGTTGAGCCTTTTGTTTGTGTTGAGATATCAAATCAAATCAGAATTTTAAAAAATCAAGAAAAAGAGGAAATAGAGAGAATTTTGCAAGAGATATCCTCTTTGATAGCAAGCTATTGTGAGGAAATTGAAACATCTTTTTATGCACTTGTTGAGCTTGACATAGTATTTACGAAAGCTATTTGGGCAAAAGAAATGAACGCAAGCAAACCAATAATAACTACAGATGGCATTATAAATCTCAAAAAAGCTCGGCATCCATTAATACAAAAAGACAAGGTTGTTCCTATTGATATTCATTTAGGCAAAGACTTCGACGTTCTTATAATAACAGGCCCCAACACAGGTGGAAAGACTGTAACACTAAAGACGGTAGGGCTTTTTTGTCTTCTTTGCCAGAGCGGAATATTCATCCCAGCAGATGAAGGCTCCCAGCTTTGCATATTTCAAAAGATTTTTGCTGATATTGGAGATGATCAAAGTATAGTCCAGAGCCTTTCCACATTTTCGGCACATATGAAAAACATCATTGAAATAACAAAAAATGCAGATGATAAAACTCTTGTGCTATTAGATGAGATTGGAGCAGGTACAGACCCTGAAGAAGGTGCAGCTTTGGCGAAAGCAATCTTGAAATATCTTTCTGAGAAGGGCAGCAAGGTGATAGCTACAACACACTATGGTGAGCTAAAAATATTTGCTCAGCAAGAAGATCGGTTTGAAAACGCTTCTTGTGAGTTTGATGTAAAAACCCTAAAGCCTACGTACAGGCTTTTGATAGGAATTCCTGGAAGGAGCAATGCACTTGTAATTTCATCCAATCTTGGACTTGACAAAGGTATTGTTGAGATGGCAAGAGGGTATTTGTCTCAAAAGACAATTGATCTTGACAGAATAATAAACGAAATGGAACAAAAGAGAAAAGAAGCTGAGGAAAACCTTGAACTTGCTCAGAAATTGAAGCTTGAAGCACAAGCTTTAAAGGCGGCGTATGAAGAGGAGAAAAAAAGGTTTGATCAAGAGAAGGAGAGAATTCGCAAAAAGGCCATAAATGAGGCAAAAGAGATTGTAGAAAGAGCACAGTATGAAATAGAAAATCTTTTTAAAGACCTTCGAAAACTTGCTGAAAACTTAAAAGAAAAAGAGGTTTTAAAGGAGTTAGAAGAGAAAAAAAGAGAATATGAAAGGTTGATTCAAAGCATATCACAGCAGGAAAAACAAGAAGCTGAGTTCAAAACCAAAAAAACACTGCAAAATATTCGATTAGGTCAAAAAGTGTATGTCAGAAGCTTTGATGCGGTGGGGTTTGTCGAGAGCCTGCCCGACTCAAAAGGAAATTTGACTGTTCAGATAGGAATTATGAAGCTAAATGTCAATATCTCTGATATTGAAGAGGTAGAAGAGGAAGAAAACAAAATTTATCAAACAGCCTCTAAAAACGTCAAACTCAAAGAAAAAAGAGTTGATTTGTCTATTGATGTCAGGGGAAAGACAAGTGATGATGCAATTTTAGATGTGGATAAGTATTTAGATGATGCGTACACAAGCGGGCTGAAGCAAGTTACAATAATTCATGGGAAAGGCACAGGGGTGTTACGCCAGGCAATCAGGAACTTTTTAAAACGCCATCCGCTTGTGAAGTCTTTCAGAGACGGAACATACGGTGAAGGTGAGCAAGGGGTTACCATTGTTGAGCTGAGAGACTAACTTCTAATTATTGACTTGATAAATAAATTCATTTAAACTTATATTTAAGCTTTTAATTCTATTTTTTGCAAAGAAGGAGACGGTCATGAAAATGGAAGAGCAAACATTAAAACTACAAAACAAAGTACTCAAAGAAGTTATTGAATGGATTTTGTGGATAGGCGGAGCAGTTTTAGTTGCCCTTATTTTAAGAACATATGTCTTTTCGCTTGTAATTGTTCCCACAGGGTCGATGCTAAACACAATTCAACTCAATGACAGGTTGTTTGTGTACAAGCTTGGATACGCTCTGCATATCCAAGATGTAAAACGAGGCGATATTGTTGTGTTCAAGTACCCTGACGACAGAAAAACACTGTATGTCAAAAGGGTAATTGGACTTCCGGGCGATACAATAGAGATAAAAGATGGTATTTTGTACATCAACGGAAAAGTGTACAAGGAAAACTATCTAAAAGAGCCAATGGTAGGGAGCTTTGGACCGTATAAAGTGCCACCTGGGCATTATTTCATGATGGGTGATAACAGGAACGACTCACACGACAGCCGATTCTGGGAAAACAAGTATGTTCCCCGTGATGATATTATTGGCAAGGTTGAATTTAGAATATGGCCTCTTTCCAGAATAGGGATTGTAAAATAGTTTTTTAAAGATAAATCGAGGCGGAGGGTTGATATTTAAATATGAATGATGTATTTCACGAACAGTTGATAGTCAGAAGAAAGACCTCAAGCGAAAAGGCAAAACAGGTTTTGATAATCATAGGCGGGGTGCTTGTAGGACTTGCAACCTTCTTCATTCCAATTCTAAACACCTTAGGCCCAGTTCTTTTGGTCTTGGCAATCTGGGGAGCAGTCTATCTTTCAAAAAACTACAATATTGAGTTTGAATATGCTGTAACAAACTACTATCTTGACATAGACAAGATTATTGCCCAGAGGAAACGAAGCAGGGTTGTGTCTTTAGACATTCGAAAGATTGACTATTTCATATCCTCAAAAGATAGCAGTATGTACAACGCTCAAAAGAATGACAAAAGCATTGTCCAGTCGTTTGACTGCACTTCTAACAAAGGCGAAGAAAACGTGTATGCTATAATTGCAAACGTCGATGGGAAAAAGACACGCATTTTGTTTGAACCAAATGAAGAGATTGTCGAGGCAATTAAGAGATTTTTGCAGAAAAAGCCTTACCAGGTTTACAGGTAACAAAACTTTTCTAAAAGGAGACTGAGAAAAATGGGTTTTAAAGACAAAGTGATAAAGGAAGCACTGACTTTTGATGATGTTCTGCTTGTACCACAGTACAGTGAAGTGCTGCCAAAAGATGTTGACGTTTCTACTCATCTTACAAAGACAATAAAACTCAATATTCCTCTTATGTCTGCAGGGATGGACACTGTTACAGAATCACGCATGGCAATTGCAATTGCCAGAGAGGGCGGTATTGGTGTTATACATAAGAACATGACAATTGAAGAGCAGGCAAGCGAGGTTGACAAGGTTAAAAGGTCCGAGCACGGGGTTATAGTTGACCCGTTTTACCTGTCGCCTGAAAATAAAATCTATGAGGCTATGGAGCTGATGGCAAAATACCGCATCTCAGGTGTTCCGATTACAGTTAACGGAAAGCTTGTCGGAATTATAACAAACAGAGATATTAGGTTTGAAACTGACTATTCAAAGCCTATAAAAGAGGTCATGACATCAAGCAATCTCATCACAGCAAAAGAAGGAATTACTTTAGAAGAAGCAAAGGAAATTATGAAAAAATACAAGATTGAAAAGCTTCCAATCGTCGATGATGAGGGTAACTTGAAAGGATTAATTACAATAAAAGATATTGAAAAAGCTGTAAAATATCCAAATGCAGCAAAAGACAGCAGAGGAAGGCTTTTGTGTGCTGCAGCAGTTGGTGTGTCAAAGGACACAGAACAGAGAGTTGATGCACTTGTAAAAGCCCAGGTTGATGTTATAGTTATTGACACAGCTCATGGCCATTCGAAAGGTGTTATTGAAACTCTCAAAAAGATTAAAGCAAAGTATCCAAATCTTCAGGTTGTTGCTGGAAACATTGCAACAGCAGAGGCTGCGTATGACCTTATCAAAGCAGGAGCAGACTGCATAAAGGTTGGAATTGGTCCCGGGTCGATCTGTACAACAAGAGTGGTAGCTGGAGTTGGTGTTCCACAAATAACGGCTATCATGGACTGCGCAGAGGTTGCAAAAGAATACGGGATTCCTGTTATTGCAGATGGTGGTATAAGGTATTCAGGTGACATTACCAAGGCTTTAGCGGCTGGTGCAGATGTTGTAATGATAGGAAGCCTATTTGCTGGGTGTGAGGAAAGCCCTGGCGAGTGTGAGATTTATCAAGGCCGAAGGTTTAAGGTTTACCGTGGCATGGGCTCACTTTCTGCAATGAAAGCAGGAAGCAAGGATAGATATTTCCAAGAAGATGCTTCAAAGCTTGTGCCAGAAGGTGTTGAAGGAAGAGTGCCATATAAAGGGCCATTAGAGGATACAGTGTTCCAGCTTGTTGGTGGTCTTAAAGCTGGAATGGGTTATTGCGGTGCAAGGACTATCAAAGAGCTTCAGGAGAAGGCAAAGTTTGTGAAAATTACACAAGCAGGTGTGAGAGAAAGCCATCCGCACGATATTTACATTACAAAAGAGGCACCAAATTATTCACTGCATGTTGAGTAAAAAAAGGGAGGAAGAAAGCTTGGATTTTGTAGAAAGCTTTGCAGAAAACGGTCTGGAGTTTATTAAAGTATACTCAAAGACAAAAAACTCATATTTTACAGTTGCACCCGAACGGGGTGCAATTGTTGTTTTACTGAATTTAAGTGGCAAAGACATACTGTATCTTAACAAAGAGACGTTGTTTGACAGGACAAAGAATGTTCGAGGCGGAATTCCTATTCTATTTCCTATATGTGGAAGGGTTGTGGACGGCAAAATTACATTCAAAGGTCAAGAGTATTCCATGAAGAATCACGGGTTTGCACGAGATGCTGCTTGGGAAGTTGTAGGCTATATAGATGAGCTTTCTCAAAATGGAGTAGTATTAAAGCTTTCAAGTAATAGCTTCACAAAGGCATTTTATCCATATGACTTTGAACTTTTCATCAAATACACAATAAACGATGAAATTTTTGCTGTTGAGATGCTTGTAAAAAACAACGACAGAGAAGAGTTGCCATTTTATGCAGGGTTTCATCCATATTTTCTGTGTAACAAGGATGAGTTTACACTAAAGCTTGACTGCGAGAAATGTTTTGATGATGTTGAGAAGAAATTTGTTGACCTTGAAAATTACAAAGAACTTGACTTTTCAAAACCTGAGATCAACCTTGATTTTTTTGATGTTGGAAGCGATAGCATTGAGTTTACTCTTGACAAGGACAAAAAGCTTTTACTCGTAAAAGACAAAAGCTTTAAAAACATTGTCGTGTGGTCTTTAAAAGACTACGATTTTGTTTGCATAGAACCGTGGATGGGAGAGCATGAAGGATATCTTCAAAACAAGTACTATTATTTAAAACCAAATGATATTTTTAAAGCAACATTTGCGATTGTATTGAAAAAAGAATAAAAAGGAAGGTTTGAATAATGGTTGATCCAAAGCTTTCTTATGAGAAGCTTGAGAAACTAAAAAATCTTTTACAGTCTTACAAAAGCGTACTTGTTGCGTTTTCAGGGGGAGTTGATTCTACATTTTTATTAAAAGTCTGCCATGATGTTTTGGGTGAAAATTGCGTTGCTGTTTTTTCAAACTCTGCCTTAAGTCCAAAAAGAGAAAAACAAGAAGCAGAAAAACTTGCTGGTGCTATCGGAGCAAAACTAATTGTGCTTGAGAGGGATATATTTGCTAATGAGGATTTTTTAAAAAATGACATGTTCAGGTGCTATTATTGTAAAAAGGACTTGATAAAAAGACTAAAAGAGTTAAAAGAGAACTTGAGACTAAACCAAATAGTTGAAGGTTCTAACATAGACGACTTAAAAGATTTTCGGCCTGGCAGAAAAGCTTTGGAGGAAGGAGGTATTAAAAGCCCTTTATTTGAGGTTGGATTTACAAAAGATGAGATAAGATTTTTATCAAAAGAATTTGGTCTTCCTACTTTTAATAAGCCATCAATGGCGTGTTTAGTTACCCGTATACCCTATGGTAGTCAAGTAACCTTGCAAAAACTTGAGATGATTGAAAAGGCAGAAGAAGTTTTGCTTGAAAAAGGCTTCAAACAAGTACGAGTTAGGCACCATGACGATATTGCCAGAATTGAGGTTGATTTTGAGGAACTTCCAAGATTTTTTGATTTAGAGTTGATGAAAGATATTTCAAATAAAATTAAAAGTTTTGGATTTAAATTTGTCGCACTTGACCTGTGTGGCTACAAGATGGGAAGCATGAACCAACAATAAAATATAGAAACGGAGAGAAAGGTATGGACATAAGAAAGATATTGGAAGATGTGAAGGAAAATAGGCTTTCTATTGATGATGCTCTCAAAAAGCTTTCTGGGCTTCCATTTGAAGATATTGACTTTGCAAAGATAGACCATCACAGAAAGATTCGCCAAGGTATGTCTGAAGTCGTTTTTTGTGAAGGGAAAACTGAGCAGCAAGTTTTGAAGATTTTTGAAAGGATGATTGAAAAGGGAGAGGTAAATATTATTGGTACGCGTGCGAGCAAGGAACTTTATGAATATCTAAAAGAAAACCTAAAAGAGGATATAATCTATTATGAAGCTGCAAGAATTGTCTGTGCAAAAAGGGTTGAGATAAAGAAAAACCCCAAAGGCCATGTAGCGGTGGTGTCTGCTGGAACTGCCGACCTGAAAGTAGCTGAAGAGGCAGCAGTTATTTTGGAGATTTTGGGGAATAATGTAAAAAGAATATACGATGTTGGTGTTGCGGGAATTCACAGGCTATTTTCTCATCTTGATGAGATTCAGTCAGCCAACGCTGTCGTAGCAGTTGCTGGGATGGAAGGTGCGCTTGCATCTGTTGTTGCTGGGCTTGTGTCAAGGCCTGTGATTGCTGTGCCAACATCTGTGGGGTATGGAGCAAACTTTAAAGGACTTTCAGCGCTTCTTACCATGCTAAACTCGTGTGCAAATGGTGTTGCAGTTGTTAACATTGACAACGGGTTTGGTGCGGCAGTTGTTGCGCATATGATAAATTCTTTGGCAAACGGGAATTTGTGAAATTTAAAAAGAGGGGATTTGAGAAGACTATGATTATCTATTTTGATGCACCATCTGGAATTGCTGGTGATATGCTGGTTAGCTCTTTGATTGATGCGGGAGTTGATTTTGAGTATATAAAGTCAAATATAGCTTTGCTTGGGCTTGATGTTGAAATAGACCTTAAAGAAAAAATGGTGAACGGTATTAAAGCCAAAAATTTTGTTGTAAATGTTTTGCAGCATCATCACGATGATCATGCTCACCATCACCATCACCATCATCATAGAACCTTTAAAGATATCAAAAAGCTTTTACAAGAAAGTAAGCTGCCAGAAGCTGTAAAAGATTTGTCAATCAGAATTTTTGAAAAGATTGCAAAGGCCGAAGCAACTGTTCACGGTATGGACATTGAAGAGATTGCATTTCATGAGGTAGGCGCTGACGACTCAATTGTGGATATTGTTGCATTTTCGCTTTGTATAGAGTATTTAAAGCCTCAAGAGGTTTTGTTCTCACCACTGTCTGATGGAAGAGGATTTACAAAATCAATGCATGGAATAATCCCTGTGCCGGCACCTGCTGTTTTGGAGATAGCAAGACAAAATGGTATTCCAATTGCAACTGTAGATATTGATACTGAGCTGATAACTCCGACTGGTATAGGGATTGCAGCAGCAATTTCAAACGGTTTTGTGAACATGCCAAGGATGCAGATAGAAAAAATTGGGTATGGCAGTGGAACAAAAGACCTTCCTATTCCTAATATAGTAAGGGCAATCATAGGAAAAAAAAAACTAAACTTGAGTAGCAAATACTTTGAGATATTTGCTAACATTGATGATATGACAGGTGAGGATCTGTCGCTTGCTCTTGAGAAGATAATGCAAGCCGGTGCATTAGATGTGTATTTTACTCCCATTTATATGAAAAAGGGAAGACCTGCGTATAAGCTTGGGGTAATTGCGAAAAGTGAAAGTTTTGAAGATGTAGTAGATGCAGTATTCAGGTGGACTTCTACGATAGGCGTTCGATATGTTGAGCTAAGGCGCATTGAGATGGAAAGAAAGCAGGAAAATATAAAAGAAGTGCCACTCAGGTTAAAAATTAGCTCATATAAAGACATAAAAAGGCTAAAATTAGAGTTTGAAGACATCAAAAAATTGACAAAATAAAGTTTCAAAAAAGGGCTGGCGATTGCCGACAACTTGGATAAATAATCGCAATCGCCAGCCCCTTTAAATATGTTTTCTTTCATTTACACATTGAATCTGAAAATTACAACATCGCCGTCCTGCATAACATAATCCTTGCCCTCTGAGCGTACAAGTCCCTTTTCCTTTGCCTGAGCAAATCCGCCGCATTCAACTAATACGTCAAACGGAACAACCTCAGCCCTGATAAACCCTCTTTCAAAATCGCTATGAATCTTTCCTGCTGCCTGTGGTGCTTTTGTACCTTTTTTGATTGTCCAAGCTCTTACTTCTTTTTCACCAGCTGTTAGGAAAGAAATGAGCCCTAAAAGTCTATACCCTGCCTGGATTAAATTGTCAAGTCCTGATTTTTCAATTCCCAGCTCTTTTAAGAATTCCTTCTTTTCTTCATCTGGCAGAGCTGCAATCTCTTCTTCTAACTTTGCACAGATGACAATTACCTCTGATCCTTCTTGTGAGGCAATTTCTTTTACAACTTTTACATATTCATTTTCTTTTCCAATGTCTTTTTCAGATATATTTGCTGCATATATTGTTGGTTTAAATGTGAGAAGATTCAAAGAATTTACAAACTTCAAATCTTCCTCATCATCAAACTTCAAAGTACGTGCCATTTTGCCACTTTCCAGAGTAGAATATATCTTCTCTAAGATTTCAAGCTCATGAGCGGCCTCTTTACTATTTCTTGCAAGCTTCCGGGTTTTTTCAATACGCCTTTCTAATACCTCCATGTCAGCAAATATGAGCTCTAAGTTGATTGTCTCAATATCCCTTTTTGGGTCAACACTTCCTTCAACATGTACTATCTCAGAGTCATCAAAACATCTTACCACATGGACTATTGCATCAACCTCTCTTATATGAGACAAAAACTTGTTGCCAAGACCTTCGCCCTTGCTTGCGCCTTTTACAAGCCCTGCAATGTCAACAAACTCAATAAATGCAGGTGTGACCTTTTCGGGATTATATATCTTTGCCAAAACTTCAAGTCTCTCATCAGGTACAGCCACAACTCCAACATTTGGCTCAATTGTACAGAATGGATAGTTTGCTGCCTCTGCACCAGCTTTTGTAATTGCATTGAAAAGGGTGCTTTTGCCCACATTCGGAAGTCCAACGATTCCAAGTCGCATCTTAGTTTTTTGCCTCCTATAAAAACTTTTGTGTAAAAGAATTTATTTACAAGTAAAGAGTATAGAACAAATCAAAAGGAAAATCAATCTATGTAAAAAATAAATTCTCGCTAAAATAAAAAGGCTGCTTTGCTCAAATAACCAAAGCAAAACAGCCTACCTAATTCCCACTTTTTTCAGTCCCTTTTTAACTTCTTTCCAATGAGTATTCCTAACATCATACCTTTACAAAGTCCAGTTAGATACATTCCAAGCATTTTTAGCATATTTTTCTTGCGTTTTAGCATGTTATACATCTCTTTATGCCTATTATAAAGCTTTCTTGTTCTCATATTACTCATCACACCCCTCTTGCAATTAATATGCTCAAAACAAGAGGGGTTTTATACATCAAATCTTCTGTATTTTTGGGATAGCAAAAGCACTTTTTGAACATACTCTACTGTTTCATCAAAAGGTGGGATACCACCATACTTTATGACATTTGCAGGTCCTGCATTATATGCTGCAAGTGCAAGTTCAATATTACCTCCGAATTGTTCAAGCTTTTCTTTTAGATATCTTATTCCACCATCTAAATTTTCAATTGGGTCATAGGGGTTGACACCGAGCGCTTTTGCAGTTTCTGGCATGAGCTGCATAAGTCCAATTGCCCCAGCTTTTGATATTACATCTTGTCTAAAACCAGATTCTGCTTCAATTACACTCAAAACTAAGCTTGGCGGAAGTCCATACTCTTTTGCCTTTTTTGTTGCAATATTTATTATTTCACTTTTGCTAAGATTTGTAGATAAATTATAAGGTGTATAGCTTGACTTTTCAAGTTCATAGAATTTATTTGCAAAGCTTTTATCTTCCAATGTCTTTGCACTTTCAGAGTTTGATAGTTGCTGGTAAGTAGTAATTGCCAAATCCTTATTTATAGAAAGTGCAAAACTATTTTGAAAAATGGTTTTAAAACTTTGTGGAAGATTTGGCTTGTTTGCAATCCTCGCAGCAATCTCTTCAAACTTTTGGGTTATTATCTCATTTACGTTTGGAATATTCATCTTTCTCTTTCACCTATATCTAAAATTTCTTTTAACATTCTAATTTCATCATCTGAAGTTTTACATGCTCCAAAGTTTTGATGTCATTTTCAAAAGCTTTTATCTCCTCTTCTTTTGCCTGCATGTGAAGGATGATAAGTCCTTGATTTGAACAGCTGTCGCTGCCAGCTTCATGTATGCCAAGTCGTGTTTTGATTAAGCAGCCATGTTTTGTCAAAATTTCTTGCAATTTTGGAGCATCATGGAGCCTGTTGTCAACCAAAATTGCGACAATGTAAGTTTGGCACATTTTTAAAATCCCTCCCTTTAAATTTATAATCGGTATTTTGAAAGCTCTTCTTTAAATACATTTGAAAGATTCTCAAGGTCGGCTACTTTTGTCAAAAGGTCTTTGATGCTCTCTGCGTACATAGAGATTGAAGCTACCATCTCCTGAGCTGATGCCGAGTTTTCTTGTGAGATTGCAGAAAGTGAGGTAATTGTTTCAAATACGCTCGAAATCCTTTCGGCTTCCTGCGAAAGAGATTCAATTTGCAAAATTAAAGTTTCAACTACATTTGATATTCTTTCAATGTTTTGGTTATTCCTATTCACAACATCATTTAAAGTAGACTCGCTCTTTGTAAGTTTTTCAAACTGCTGAGTTAAAGTGGTTGAAAGGGCTTCAATCTCCTCAACAAATGTTTTGAGATTTTTGTTAATTGTCTTTGCAAATGACATTGTACTGTCTGCAAGTTTTCTTATCTCATCTGCGACAACTGCAAATCCAACACCGACATTTCCAGCCCTTGCAGCTTCGATTGAAGCGTTGAGTGCAAGCATGTTAATCTGGTTTGAAATCTCTGCAACTGTTGATGTTATCTTCATGACTTCATTTGCCTCTTCAGAAAGTTTACTGCCTTTTTGAACTATGTCAGAAAACTCTGTGCTAATTATGTTTATATCTTTTGCAGCTTCACTTATGTCTTTTCCGGAATTGTTAAGTGTTTGATTTACCTCTGTCAAAATATCTTTTGTCTGGGTTTGCTGCGACACAATTGATTTTAGATTTTCAATATTTTCATTGAGTGTTGTTACAGCTTTTTCAATCTCTTCTGCCTGATGAACAGCACCTTGTGCAACGTCGTTTACAATTCCAGTAACATAATCAGAGAGACTTTTCATCTTATCAGCAATTTCTCTTATGTTTTTAGAGAAGTTGTATATCTCGTCACTTCCACCTTTTAGAAGAAGTAAATCTTTTTTGATTGAAGATTTTGTTGTTGCAACAATCTTTGCAAAATCTTCAAGCTTGTCGTTTGTTTTTATGAAGAGTGAACTACTAAAATCAAGGTTTTTAAGAGAGTTGAGTTCATCTTTTATAGGCTTTAAAGGTCGCAAAATGAAAAACGCAGCAATAAAAGTTGCGAGGAAGGTAAGTCCAGCCATAAGAAGATGATTTGCGTATTCTTCTTTGTTGGGTTCAAGGAGAAAACTTAAGATAATTACAGCTATTGTAGAAAAGATGGAAATCTTAAACTCTAATGACCTTATAAATCCTAACCCTGCAATTATATTAAATAGTGCTTTTTTAACCTTTCGGTTTGTCTTTTCAAATCTGATTCTTATTTTTAAATGATAAAAACCTTCTTCGTCCTTAAAACGCTCAATTTCTTCAAAATCCAATTTTTCATTAAAAAACTCAGCACTTCCTTCTAAAAGCCCCAAAAAGTAGTCATAAAAACCACGCTTTGAGACATATGTTATGTATGCTTCATTTGGTGAGATTTCTTCAAACAAAATGCGTGGGGGATTTGCTCCTTTTATCATGCGAGTGAGCTGAGAGTGTACATCGTCCATATACTCTAAAAAGCCTTTTAAAGAGAGCCTTTGGAAATATGAGGGGAACCATTTGCTAAACGTTTTTATATTGTTTTTTCCAATCTCTCTCCACATCTGCTGAGGCAAAATGTTTGCCTTTTCACATGCCTTTTCAATCATCTTCTGAACTCAACTATCATCAATGTCATCTGTCGGAGAAATTATGGTTGACTCATCTAAACCTATTCCCTTCTCAGCATATCTTTTTACATCGTCTCCCCATATATTTCCAATTGTTTCAAGCCATGTTAGAACTACTGTGCCTTTCAATGCTCCATTTCCCCTTTCTAAAGTGTGCGATATATTTTAATAATACCACAAAAATATTGTGTTTTGTCATAAAAAATAATAAAAAAATTGAGCTTTAAATAAAAAAAGAGCACGTTTTTAAGTGCCCTTTTCATTTTTTCTCTTAGCTTCACTTTCAACAAGCCTGTCTAAAAATATTGACTTTTCAAACACCTCTTTCCTGGCGATAATACCCTTGTCGACAAGCACTTCTATTAATGATGTTATCATCAGAGTATTTTTTTGTAATCAACCTCTTTTAGTTGGGCTATTTGGGATAAAACATCAACTGTCTGTTTCAATTTTTATCATTCCTTTCTTTAAGTTGTAATTGATATCATTTTGATTATTGTCTAAAATATAATTAGTTATACATCTTTGGATATGGAGGTAAAAAGATATGAACTATTTATGGCTGATATTTGGACTTTTATCAGCTCTGTTTGCCTCTCTTGTTGCAATCTTTGGCAAGATCGGCCTTAAGAATCTTGACACAAATGTGGCGACAGCAATAAGAGCAGTCATTATGGCTTTATTTTTAGTTTTAGTAATCATATTTCAGGGTAGGCTGAGCAAAGTAGGAGAGATATTGGCGAATAAAAAGGCCATTTTGTTTATTGTGCTAAGTGGTGTTGCGGGAGCACTGTCATGGCTATTTTATTTTTTGGCTCTCAAGAATGGAAAGGTTCAGCAGGTTGCGCCAATTGACAGGCTTTCTGTTGTATTTGCGATAGTGCTTGCTGCAATATTCCTTGGTGAGAAGATTTCATTTTATACAGGCTTGGGAGTTTTACTCATTGCTATTGGGTCTATTTTTGTTGCACTTGGCTGATATAATTATTTTATGGAGATTTTATAAAGATTTTATTTGACAAGAAAGGTGATAGACTTTTGCTATGAAAACCTGTTTTATTGTCAATACATCACTTGAAAAAGGGCTTCCAATCTATCTCAAAAGCGTTGGTTCTAATGAATACCAAGAACATGTTATAAGAAAAAATGGGCATCCTGATTATCATTATTTGCATACATTAGAAGGAAATGGATATTTGATTGTTGATGGGCAAAAGTACTTAGTTGATGAGAATACAGCCTTTTTCATGTATCCAGGCATTGCGCATGAATATTTTGCAGCAACGTCTAAATGGTCCACCATCTGGCTTACTTTCAATGGACCAGCATCAGAGACAATCCTCAAGACAATGGGAATAAGACCTTTTGAGATATTCAAGCTTGCAAACAAAAAGTACTTGGAAGGAATATTGGAAGCAATATCGAACAAAGCAAGTGTATATAATTACATTGTGTCGATTGAATGCTCTCAGCTTATCTACAGCTTTATTCTTCATATGTTTTTAAACCTTCAAAATAAGATTGAAAAAAACTTTGAAAGTAACTATTTAAAGCTTTTACCTGTACTTCAGTACATCGAAGAAAACTATAAAAAAGCTATTTCACTTGATGAGATATCAAGCATAGTAAATCTTTCGCCACAACATCTGTGCACAGTATTTAAAAAAACATTTCAAACAACTCCTTATGAGTACCTGATAAGAGTTAGGATTCAAAAGGCAAAAGAACTTTTGATGAAGCAAAGCTCAATTCAAATAAAAGAGGTTTGCTATGAAGTTGGTTTTAAAAATCCAAGCTATTTTTGCTACATGTTCAAAAAATTAGAGGGCATTACCCCTTTGCAGTTTAAAAGGCTTTTTGGATAGATTTTAAAAAGTAAACGCAACATTTACCAAAGTGGAGGCGTTATAATGTTTAGAAAAGAACGTGCAAAAGAATTTTAATTATTTTTTAGGAGGGATTTTTTGTGAAAACAAAAAAATTAAAAGCAATCTTAATGGTAATTGTGCTGTTGTTTGTAAGCGTTTTTATATTTTCTCTATGGAGAGCAGAAGCCTCGTCAGCTTCAGCATCTCAGCCAAAGACAGAGATAAATAAGACAGAGATAAATGTTAAAGGAGTAGCTTCAGTTTTGGCAGAGCCAGACATTGCAGTTGTGACGTTTGGCGTTTTGAGTGAAGATGTTAGTGCAGATGCTGCTTATTCTAAAACATCTTCAAAGATAAACAAAATAATAGATGCAATTAAAAAACTTGGAATTGATTCAAAAGATATTAAAACACTTAAAATTAGCGTTTACCCAAAATACTCATATAACAAGGACGACAACGCCTCAAAGATAATTGGTTTTTATGCATCAACAGATCTGACAGTCACAGTGAGAAATATATCCCAGGTAGGGAAAGTTGTTGACAGTGCATTTAAAAACGGCGCAAATACTTTTTCTGATCTGCGATTTGACATTTCAAACGTAGGAGCATATTATAATCAGGCCCTTGCAAAAGCACTTGAAAATGCAAAAGAAAAGGCAAATGTTCTGGCAAAAGGGCTTGGGATTAGCTTAGGAAAGCCAAGAATTGTGAACGAAAATACCTATATAAACACACCACCAATTGTATACAAGACTCAAGAGATGGCACTTTCAGCATCATCTTCTCAGATTCAGGGTGGGACAATTGAGATAAAAGCGGAGGTTACACTTACTTATTAAAATTTTTTCAAAACAAAAACAAAATGGCAGCACTTTAACCAGTGCTGCCATTTTGTTGGTGCTTTTATAAGTTTCTGTTTATAAAGTTTACGAAATCACTCTTTGGTCTTGCACCGATTATCTTGTCAACAACTTGACCATTTTTAAAAAGCATGATAGTTGGTATGCTCATAATTCTAAATGTGTATGCGATATCGCCATAGTCATCAACATTTAATTTTGCGAACTTGACTCTGCCAGCATACTCTTGGGCAAGCTCTTCAATTACAGGCGCAACCATTCTGCATGGACCACACCATGCAGCCCAAAAATCAACAACAACAGGGATGTCAGATTGCAAAACTTCCCTTTCAAAATTTTCGCTTGTTAAAGTTACAATGTTGTTTGCCATCTTTATCACAGCTCCTTTCAATTTTTATATATACCCATTTTTATTTATTTGATAAACCTTAGTAAGGTTTCTATCAGCTCATCAATGCTTTTTTCATTTTCGGTGTTTTTGTACTCAGCAATACATGACTTTGAATACTTTTCAAGAATAATTGCACCTACCTTGTTGAGCGCAGCCTTGACAGCTGCTATTTGAGTTAAAACCTCATTACACGACTTGTCATTTTCAATCATCTTCTGAATACCCTTTATTTGTCCTTCAATTTTGCGAAGCCTCAAAAGCAGATTTTCTTTTTCTTTATAGAGCTCATCCATTTTTCAACCCCCCATATACCATATACCCCTATCACTTATTTATTATACCCACTTTCATTATTTTGTCAACAGAAATTTATAAAAAAATAAATGGTAATATTGAGACAAATATACATGTATAAGAATTTTGAAGAAAATTAAAGCTATAATTAAAATTACGCTTAAAAATCTTTTTAAATAATTGATAACGGTCAAAAATTACAAAAAATCAGGTTAATATTAATTTGACAAAAATTCGCAGATATTTATAATGAAAATCAAGGAAGGTCAAAGTAAAACAAGTCAGGGTATAAAGTCTAAACTCCATGTCGTTTGCGGTTTTCCAGAAGGTAGAATAAAAAGGTATAGTGCAAGATAAATAGGGAAAAATAATTATGTCCTTTTAGTAATTAAAATTATTGAAAAGGGAGGGATTAAAGTGTCTATCAAACCAGTTTTTGTAAGCACTTATCCCCCAAGAGAATGTGGTATTGCCACATTTACACAAGATTTGGTAAATGCAATTGAAAAATATAATGATGTAAGACATTGTTATGTAATTGCACTTAGCAAAGACAAACATCTTTATGACAATAGAGTCTTATATGATATAAATCAAGATAAATTTTCAAATTATGTAAAGGCTGCTAATTTAATCAATATGTCAGATATAGATGTTGTTATAATTGAGCATGAGTATGGTATATTTGGTGGGGAAGATGGAGATTATATAGTTCCATTTGTAAAGCTTATCAGAAAGCCAATCATTACCACATTCCACACAGTTTTGAAAAATCCAACAGCAAAACAGTTTGAGATACTCAAAAAGCTTGCTGATGCAAGTTACAAAGTAATTACTATGGCAAAGACAACAAAAGAGATATTGATGAATGTGTACGACATTGAGGAAGAAAAAATAGAAATAGTTCACCATGGAGTACCATATATGGAATTAGAAGATAAAGAAACCTTAAAGAAGAAATATAATCTTGATGGAAAGAAGGTTATAAGCACATTTGGACTAATCAGTCCTGGAAAAGGTTTGGAGTATGCTATACAAGCCATGGACAAGGTAAGAAGAGAATTTCCAGAGGCAGTATACTTGATTTTAGGTCAGACACATCCAAATATAAAGAGGATAAAAGGTGAAGAGTACAGAGACAAGCTTGTAAATTTGGTAAGAGAATTAAAATTAGAAAACAATGTGATATTCGTTGACAAATATCTTACAAAAAGAGAGATAATGGAATATCTGCGCCTGTCTGATATCTACCTCACTCCTTACATAGGGAGGGAGCAGGCGGTATCAGGAACGCTGGCATATGCAATTGGATCTGGCAAGGCAATAGTTTCAACACCATACACTTACGCAAAGGAAATGCTCTCTGATGGAAGAGGAATGCTTGTTGAGTTTGAAGATGCTCATTCCATTGCAGATGCTATTATCACTCTCTTGAGGGATGAAAAGCTCAGAAAAGAGATTGAGAGAAAGACTTTAGAGATTGGAAAAGAAATGTACTGGCACAATGTTGCAAAGAGGATGATTGATATATTTTATGATGTGGTAGAGCTAAATAAGAAGGTTGGGGTGATAGCATGAAGAAGGGAATAAAGCGGCTTGCCCTACCTTCTCTGAATACAAGGCATTTGTTTAGGATGACAGATTCAACCGGTATTTTACAGCATGCCAAATTTTCTGTGCCAAACTACAAAGAAGGATATACAACGGATGACAACGCAAGAGCTTTAATTGTTGCGCTAAGGCTTTATGAAAAGACAGGTGACAAAGCTTACTTGGATTTGGTTTACAGATATATGGCATTTTTATACAATAGCTATACCGATGATGGGTATTTCAGAAACTTTATGAACTACTCAAGAGTTTTCATTGACGAAAAAGGAACAGAGGACTGTTTTGCAAGGTCACTCATAGCCCTCTCTTATGTCTATTCCTCTGATGTGCTTGACAGCAGCATCAAAGAGCTCTCATATGTAATGTTGAAGCGATCACTTAGAAATGTCCTTGAATTAAAGTATCCTATCAGTATGGCATATGCAATTATAGCTTTGTCTATGCTGCATGACATTAAAGAATTTTCAAATGAGGCAAAGATATACTTAGAAGTCCTCTCTGAAAAACTTCTTAACCTTTACAGAAAACATTCCGATGAAAATTGGAAATGGTTTTCTGACAAACTCACATATGCAAACGCAATCATTCCTTATGCACTTTTCAGGGCATTTGCGGTAACTGAAAAAGAAAAGTATCTAAAGGTTGCAAAAGAGTCACTTGATTTTCTTACAACCATTTTATTTGAAAATGGTATTTTGCGCGTGATTGGTAACAGAGGCTGGTATGAAAAGGGGAAAGAGCGTCCATACTTTGATGAGCAGCCAATAGATGCATGTGACTGTGTACTTGCATATACAGAGGCATACAAGATTACCGAAGATAAGGAATACAAAGAAAAAGCACTAAAAGCATTTAAATGGTTTTTAGGTGAAAATATCCATAAGCAACCTTTATATGATGAAAAGACTGGCGGGTGCAGAGATGGAATTGAAGAAGATGGAATAAATCAAAACCAAGGTGCAGAGTCTACAATTTGCTACCTTTTAGCAAGACTTTGCATTGAAGATTTGATAAAAAGTGAAGAAAAGAGCAAAGAGGTTGTGTAAAATATCACAACCTCTTTTTTTCTTCTGATTTTTTAAAAATTGGCTGGTTCTGTTTTTCAATAGTAGTTGTAATGTTATCGCGCAAACCTGCATTATTTGTATGGAGGAAATTTTGAAATGTCTCTTTATCATTTTCAAAATCTTTGGATTTTTTCATTTTTCGTACACTCTTCTTTTTTAACAAAAGTTTGATATTATTATTGACAAAAATTATAATTGTTATTAGAAGATTTTTTAAAACATGAAGAGAAGGAAAGAGAAAAGTGTACTCTAAACGAATAGAAACAATCTTAAAAGTTTTAGAAAAGTGCAACACACTTGCTGACATTGGCTGTGACCATGGCTATGTTGCTGTTGAGGCAATAAAAAGAGAGGTTGCCAAAAAGGCATTTGCAGTCGATATAAATCCAAACCCTCTTCAAAAAGCAATTGAGCTTTCAAAAAAAGAAGGGGTTTTTGAGAAGATAGAGTTTTTTGTGGGAAATGGCTTTGAACCAATTAGAGAACCAGTTGACCAAGCTGTTATTGCTGGAATGGGTGGAGATACAATCTTAAGTATTTTGTCTTCTGCTAAAGACAAAGTTAAAAACACAAAGCTCGTTTTACAACCAATGAAGGATATAGAACTTTTAAGAAGATGGCTTTTTGAGAATGGATTTGATATAAGTGAAGAAATCATTGTAAATGATAAAGAAAAATTCTATATAATAATGAAAACAGAAAAGTCGAGTGAACTTGAATATTCAGACATTGACATATATGTAGGAAGACATATCCAGGGCAGGAGCAAGGAGTCATTAGAATATCTTTTGAGAAAAAAGGAGAAACTGAGAAAAATAGCAGAGATGAAGAAAGAAAATGAAAAAGATTTTTCAGAAGAAAAAAAGGTCTTACAGATGATTGAGGAGGTTTTAAGTAAATGGTAAGTGTACAGGAAATTGCATCATTTTTGGAAAACTACTTTCCTAAGAAACTCTCATATGATTGGGACAATGTAGGGCTTCAGGTAGGAAGTTTTTCAGCAAAGGTAGACTCAGTATTGATTTGCGTTGATGTCACAGAAGATGTTTTGAATGAGGCAAAAGAGCTTGGGGTGAGGCTCATTATCTCCCATCATCCTTTAATCTTTCAGGGTTTAAAATCAATCAAAGATGACACACCTGAGGGAAGATTAATAATAGATGCTATAAAAAGTGATATAGCTATTTTATCTTTTCACACAAATACAGATGTCTCAAAGCATGGTATAAATTTTTATCTTGCAAAGCTTTTAGATCTTGAAAATGTTGAAGGTTTGAGTGTCAAACAAAAAAGTGGGTATTTTAAGATTGTTGTATATGTTCCTTCAGATTACAAAGATGAAGTATTAGAAGCCATGGCACAAGAGGGTGCTGGTTTTATAGGTAAATATAGCCACTGTTTTTTTGCAGTTGAAGGACAAGGTCATTTTAAACCACACGAAGGAGCAAATCCTTTCATAGGAAAGATTGGTGAGCTTGAGAAGGTAAAAGAAGTAAGACTTGAGAGCATTGTTTCAGAGGACAAGCTCAAAAATGTTATTAAAGCTATGCTAAAAGCCCATCCGTATGAAGAGGTTGCGTATGATATATACAGGCTTGAAAATGAGATTTCGTATGAGTGTATAGGTGTTATTGGTGGGAAGAATATTGAGGCTGAAAATCTTATACAAGAACTGAAAGAAAAACTTTATCTCTCATTTGTAAAAGCTAGTCTTGTAAAAAATCAGTTTAAGAAGATTGCAATTGTTAGTGGTTCTGGCAAGGACTTTATAAAAGATGCTTACTTTAAAGGTGCTGACTGTCTCATTTCTGGAGAGATAGGGCATCATGGGGTACTTTTAGCAAGATCACTTGGAATTAGCACAATTGAAATTGGGCATTATGAAAGTGAAAAAGCTTTTGTGGATATAGTCTTTGATCTATTTGACAAATTTGAAAAAAAGAACAAGTTAAAAATATACAAATCACAAGTAAATACAAGTTATACTAAGATTTACTGAAGTAGAATTAAGCATGAAAGAGGGTGAAAAGTATATGAGTGAGTTCATTAAAAAGAGGATTCGAGAGCTTGTTGACCTTATTAATTATCACGATTATAAGTACTATGTTGAAGACAATCCAGAAATAAGCGACTATGAATATGATATGCTCTACAGAGAGCTTGTTGAGCTTGAAAAACAGTATCCAGAATATATCTTCCCTGACTCACCCACACAAAGGGTTGGCGGCAAGGTAAAAGAAGGGTTTAAAGAGGTTGTCCACAGAGTACCGCTTTTATCACTCTCGAATGTGTTTAGTGAAGGGGAACTTTATGACTTTGACAGAAGACTGAAAGATCTTCTTGGCACTGATGAATTTAATTATGTTGTCGAGTATAAAATTGACGGGCTTTCTGTGGCGCTTGAATATGAAAATGGTCTTTTTGTAAGAGGCGCCACACGTGGAGATGGTAATGTAGGTGAGGATGTTACTGAGAACTTAAAGACAATTAGGTCAATTCCATTGAGACTTAAAGAGGATATAAACATAGTTGTCCGTGGAGAAGTGTTCATGCCAAAAGATGAGTTTATAAAACTAAATCAAGAAAGGGAAGAAAATGAAGAGCCGCTTTTTGCAAACCCGCGAAACGCGGCAGCGGGGTCGCTTCGCCAGCTTGACCCAAGGATAACAGCACAGAGAAAGCTTGATATATTTGTTTTCAATGTTCAGTGGTGTGAAAAAGAACTCAAAACCCACGATGAGGCGCTACAGTTTCTGAAGTATCTGGGATTTAAAGTTTCTCCTGATTATGTTGTTTGCAATAACATAAAAGAGGCATATGAAGCAATCAAAAAGATAGAAGAAAAAAGAGGCATGCTTCCTTTCGAGATAGATGGTGCTGTTGTGAAACTAAATCAATTAGCTTTGCGTGAGGTGGCAGGTTCAACTGCAAAGTCACCAAGATGGGCAGTTGCTTATAAATTCCCACCAGAGAGAAAGGAAACAAAGCTTTTGGACATTGAAGTAAATGTTGGGAGAACAGGTATTCTTACTCCAACTGCAGTACTTGAACCTGTAAGAATTTCAGGTTCGGTTGTGTCACGTGCAACACTTCATAATATGGACTATATAAGGCAGAAGGATATTAGAATTGGTGACACAGTAATAGTTCAAAAAGCGGCCGAAATAATACCAGAGGTTGTTGAGGTTGTGTTTTCAAAGCGTACAGGAAATGAAAGGATTTTTGAGATGCCGAAAAAATGTCCTGTGTGCGGAGCAGATGTTATAAAGTTTGAAGATGAGGTTGCATACAGATGTACAGGTGTTGAATGTCCTGCAAAGAGCTACAGGTTAATTTTGCACTTTGTATCGCGTGATGCAATGGACATTGCAGGCATGGGTGAGATGATAGTAAAAAATCTATTTGAAAGAGGTTTAATTAAAACACCTGCAGATATCTATGATTTGAAATTCGACGATTTGGTAAACCTTGATAGATTTGGCGTCAGATCTACTAATAATTTATTAAAAGCGATAGAAGCATCTAAAAAACGACCTCTTGATAGGCTAATATATGCGCTTGGCATACGACATATTGGGCAAAAGGCGGCAAAAACGTTGGCAGAGCACATATCCTCAATTGATGACCTTTTTACAATTACTGAAGAAGAGCTTCTTAAGCTCCCTGACTTTGGTGAGAAGATGGCAAAAAGCGTTGTAACCTTTTTCCGACAAGAACAGACAAAACATCTAATTGAAAGACTCAAAAGAGCAGGGGTTAATACAGTCTCTGAGAAAAAGGCAAAGTCAGACCTCTTAAAAGGATATACATTTGTGCTAACAGGTGCTCTTTCACAATATTCAAGAAGCCAGGCAAAGGAGATTTTAGAGTCTTTGGGTGCAAGAGTGAGCGAAAGCGTCTCTAAAAAGACTACTGCTGTAATTGTTGGTGAAGACCCTGGCAGCAAACTTACGAAAGCCCAAGAGCTAAATGTAAGGATTTTGTATGAGCAAGATTTTGAGAAGTTAATTTCTGCAAAGTCACGCGAAGAGGTTGAAAAGATTTTAATGGAGTGAAGTTTATTGACAAACGCAAGAAAAAGGAGAATCAATAGGCTAAAGCATATCACAAATGTATTTGTAAAACATGGATTTGGGTATGTATTTAGCAACACCCCACTTGTGCGATTTAAAAGATTTTCTGAAAACAGAATAAACAGAGGAGTAAGACTAAGAAACGCTTTAGAAGAGCTTGGCACAACATTTATCAAGATGGGTCAGCTACTTGCAAACAGACCTGATTTGGTGCCAGAAGATATTGTTGTTGAGCTAAAGAAGCTACAAGAAAATGTAAGACCCTTTTCTTTTGAAGAAGTAAAAAAGATATTAGAAGAGGAGAATTTGCTAAATAAGGTTGAACACATTGAAACACGCCCAATTGCAACAGCGTCAATTGGTCAGGTACATGTCGGATATGTAAATGGCAAAAAAGTAGCTATAAAGGTTAGAAGACCGAATATTGATGATGAAGTTAAGACTGATATAGAAATATTGAGGAAACTCACATCCATCTTAGACAGATATTCACCAGTTAAAGGTATTGTAAGCTTTTCTGACATTGTAAATGAGCTTGCAAATGTTCTTTTGCATGAGATTGATTTTAGGTTTGAACAGAACAATATCAAAAAGCTCAAAAAAGCTCTATCTAACAAAGAAGTTATCATTCCAGATGTTTATGAAGAACTTTCGTCAGATAAGGTTTTAGTTACAAGTTTTATTGAAGCAAAAACCTTGAATACTCTTGATATTGACTCTCTTTCACAAAACGAGAGATTAAAGCTTGGTAAAAAGCTTATAAATCTTTATCTATCGCAAATATTTGAAATTGGAATATTCCATGCCGACCCTCATCCAGGCAATATTTTAATTACAAACGACCATAACATCGCTTTTGTAGATTTTGGTATGATAGGAAGACTCGGCAGTCAAGACAAAGAAAACCTTTCAAATTTGCTGCTTGGAATAGTTCTAAATGACAAGAAGATGGCAATAAAGGCGTTTAAAGAGCTTGGGATAATTGGCAGAGGTATTGATGCCAACAAGTTTTACAAGGAAGTTGAGAGTATAGTTAATCACTATATCAACCAGCCTATTGTTTCAATTAAAATTGCGGAAATCTTTAATGATGTGTTTAAGCTCACATTTAAATATAAGCTAAAAATTCCTGAGCAACTTGTTTTACTTGGCAGAACTTTGAGTCTCCTTGAAAATAGCATAGCAATTTTAAAAGTTGATTTAAATATCTTAGAAGCAATTTTGCCTTATGTAAAGAGGCTAATTTTGAAGAATAGATTGTCAAAACTAAGACTTACAAATATCCTTAATCTGTTATTTTCTTACTTTGACCTGTTCGAGTTTCTTCCTAAAAAGACTGAGACAATTCTTGATAAACTTGAAAATGAAGATCTTACGTTAAATATTGAACTAAAGGGTTTAGATAAAGTGCTGCAGAGAATTGAAAGACTTGCAAATAAATTTTCACTTTCGATTATACTTCTTTCTGTGAGTATAATAATTGCAGGGATGACAGTTGGAGGTCTTTTATCTCCAGCTTTATATAAAACAATTTTGTCGGCTTGGTATTTATGGGCTTTAAGATTGGGTATATTAATATTGATTGGTCTTATCATTGTCATGCTTTTAATGATTATCAGAAAAGAAAAGTAAGTTTGTGGAGGTGTAAAGAATGAAGGACCTTTTGGAAAAGCTTATCAACATTGGACTTGGTGTGTTTGCACTCTCTAAGGAAAAGGTGGAGAAGATTGTAAATGAGCTGGCTGAGAAAGGTGAGATTGGTAAAAATGAGATACAAGAAATAATTCAAAAAATAATGGAAAAAGGTGAAGAGCAGAAAAAGGAATTAAATGAGTATATTTCAAAGCAGGTTGAAAATATTCTGAATAAGATGAACCTTGCTACAAAGTCTGAAATTTTAACAGAAGAAAGAATAAGAGAAATTGTAAGAGAAGAGATTTCAAAATCTCAGGGAAATTAAAACTGCCTTTTTAATTTTTTTTGACATAGTAATAAAAAAGTTGTATAATAAAATAAAAGCCGACTATTTCGATTGGAATTGGGGGTATATAAATGATTTACAACAATATAACCGAACTTATTGGAAGGACACCGCTTGTGAGACTAAACAAGCTTTCAAAAGAGCTTGATGCTGAAATCGTTGCAAAGATAGAGTATTTCAATCCTGGCGGAAGTGTAAAAGACAGGATTGGCCTTGCAATGATTGAGGATGCTGAAAAAAGGGGTCTGATTAACAAAGACACAGTGATCATTGAGCCAACAAGTGGCAATACAGGTATTGCTCTTGCGATGGTATGCGCTGTAAAAGGCTACAAGCTGATTTTGACCATGCCAGAGACAATGAGCATTGAAAGAAGAAAGCTTCTTAGGGCATATGGTGCAGAGATTGTTTTGACACCTGGTGAAAAGGGAATGAAAGGTGCAATTGAAAAAGCTTTCGAGATTTACAACTCAACTCCTAACGCTTTTATGCCTCAGCAGTTTGAAAATTTAGCAAACCCAGAAATTCACAGAAGAACGACTGCGCTTGAGATTTGGAATGACACAAACGGTCAGGTTGACATATTTGTTGCAGGTGTTGGCACAGGTGGAACAATTACAGGTGTTGGGGAAGTGTTAAAAGAAAGAAAGCCAACTGTGAAAATTGTTGCAGTTGAACCTTTTGAGTCTGCAGTATTATCAGGCGAGATGCCAAGACCTCACAAGATACAAGGGATTGGTGCTGGGTTTGTACCAAAGGTTTTAAACACAAAGATTTATGACCAGATAATAAAGGTAAAATCTGAGGATGCTTTTGAGATGGCAAGGTACTTAGCAAGAGAAGAAGGGATTTTGGTTGGAATCTCATCAGGTGCAGCTTTATATGCAGCAGTTGAGGTTGCAAAAAGGAGCGAAAATAAAAAGAAGATGATTGTTGTTCTTCTTCCTGACACAGGTGAGAGGTATTTGTCAACGGATTTATTTAATGTGAATATATAAAAAATTTCGAGGCTGTCTAAAAAGATGAGGTGACAGCCTCTTTATTTTTACTGTATTTACATTGTAAGATATTTATGATATAATATCTCAGAAATGATTACATAAGGAGGATTAATATGCCACGCAAACATGATAAAATAGTCTTCAAAGAATATAACCCCAACCAATTAATAATGCCTTGACTTTGTCAGTTAAGAGGTGTTTTTGAGCTAACAAAAAATAACAAAGTCTTAATTTATGCGGGTTTCAAGAAGAGAAAAATAAAAAATTTTAAAAAATGTAGGGACAAATTTTAGCTTAATATATACTGAATTTGCTTGACTTTTTAAATATTTTGTGGTACAATATAACAAACTATCTTCAAGGAGTTGCCATATGTTTGTCAAAATTACTAATGCTGGCGGTTATCAGTATGTTAGGTTAGTCGAAAATTACCGTGAAAATGGTAAAGTAAAGCAAAGAGTACTATTTAACTTTGGTAGACTTGATATTCTCAAAGATGACCCCGCTTTTAAAAACATTGTAAAAAAACTATCTGATATTGTCGCTGAAACAACTACTGAGAATGCAAAAGCTGTTACTATTGAATCTGAAGAAGATATTTCGGATGCAGTTGTAAAAAACTGGGGATACATTGTATACAGAAAGTTATGGCAGGAGCTTGAAATTGATAAGTTTTTAAAAGGGAAAGCAGCAAAAGAGAGAAAGATAAAATTTGATGTAGACAAAGTAAGTTTTTTAATGACCATACAGAGATTGATAGAGCCAATGAGCAAACTAAGAACTTATCATCAGAGAAGCAAATATTTTGGATTTGAAGAGGATATAGATTTGAATCAATTGTACAGGTGTTTAGATTTTCTTGACAGTGTAAAAGAAGATTTAGAGACATACCTGTATCAGAGAAATAAAGACTTATTTAAGATGGTAGTTGATGTAGTGTTTTATGATGTGACGACAATATACTTTGAGAGTTGTAGAGCGGATGAACTTAAAAATTTTGGGTTTAGCAAAGACAACAAGGTAAATGAAGTGCAAGTTGTATTAGGGCTTTTGGTGGACAAAGAAGGCAGACCGATAGGGTATGAACTTTTTCCTGGTAATACGATAGATAGCAAGACGATGGTAAAGATACTGAGGAAGCTGAAGGAAAAATTTAGTATAGATAAGATAATAATAGTAGCAGACAAAGGGCTTAACAGCAGAATAAATTTAAAGATGATAAAAGAAGCTGGGTACGACTATATAGTAGCAAGCAGATTAAAGAATGCAAGTAAAGAAATTTTAGATGAAGTTTTTAATGAAGAAGGATATAAAAGACTTGATGGCAAAAGATGTTTGAATGCTGAAGAAATTTATGGTGATGAATTCAAATATAAGGTATTGGAAAGAACAAATATTGTCAAGGATGAAGAGGGTAAAGAGTTCAAAATAGAAGAGAATTTGATAATAACGTATTCAAGCAAGAGAGCCAAGAAAGACAAAGAAGACAGAGAGAGATTGGTAAGAAAAGCCAAAGAGCTTTTAGAGAACAAAGGAAGCATAACAGCCTTAGAAAAGAAAGGTGCAAGGAAATATTTGAAGAAGAAATCAAAATCAGAAGAATATGTATTGGATGAGGAAACGATAAAACGAGATGAGAAATTTGACGGTTATTATGCAATTCAAACGAGCAAAAAGGATATGGATGTAGAAGAGGTTTTAGGAGCATATCACGATTTATGGAAGATAGAACAGTCATTCAGAGTAATGAAAAGCTGTTTAGAAGTGCGACCGATATATCACTTTACAGAAAGCAGAATAAAAGGACATTTTGTGATATGTTTTTTGGCATTTTTACTGCAAAGGACATTGGAATATATTTTGAGGAGAAAAGGTAAAGGAATAAGTAGTGAAAGGATAATGGAAGCAATATATTCAATGAACTTTTTTGAAATAGAGATAAAAGGGAAGAAATATTTGATAAAGCAAAAAATTGAGGGAGAAGCTGGAGATATACTGAATGTAATGAAGATAAAGGGTCCAAAAAACTTCATGACATATGAGGAAGGCTTAGAATTTATTGGTATTAGCAAATGATGTAGTGACAAAATTGAGGTCCATATTTTGTCAATCCCAGTCCTCCCAAGCTTTTTGAGCTTCAAACTGACAAAGTCAAGAAGAATATAACCCCAACCAATTAATAATGCCAATCGACCCTGAAGCCTTTATCCCTCAAACTCATCTAGTAAGAGCAATCGATAAAATCATTGATAAAATAGATATCTCAACCATAGTAGAGAAATACAAAGGTGGTGGGACTTCCAGCTACCATCCTTTGATGCTTTTGAAAGTACTTATCTATGCTTACATACAGGGGATATACTCTTCAAGAAAGATAGCAAAAGCACTTCAAGAGAATATAACCTTTATGTGGCTTTCAAAACTTCAAACCCCTGATTTCAGAACTATCAATAGATTCAGAAAAGAGATAATAGGTGATTGCATTGAAGAGATTTTCGCACAAGTTATTGAACTTCTTGTAAAACTGGGGTATGTAAACTTTGAGTATTACTACCTTGACGGGACAAAGATTGAAGCAAATGCGAACAAGTATACATTTGTATGGGCAAGAAGTACAAGAACATACAAAAAGAAATTAAGAGAAAAAGTAAGAGAAATTCTTAATGAAATAGAGAGGATAAATGAGGAAGAAGACAGAATTCTTGGCGAGTTGGATGTCAATTTAGAAGCTGATTATGATAGCCAAGAGCTTGAACAAAAAGTTGAAGAACTCTCCCAAAAGATAGCAGAAGCTAACTTTGGGAGCAAAAGGAAAGAAAGGAGAGTGAAAAAGCTTGTAAAAACTCTCCAAAACAACTGCGTATTAAGACTCAAGAAATATGAGTCTTATGAGCAGATCTTAAATGGCAGGAATAGTTTTTCAAAAACAGACAATGATGCCACATTTATGAGGATGAAGGATGACCATATGAAAAATGGGATGCTAAAACCCGGGTATAATGTACAAATCGGCACACAGAACCGATTTGTCATAGGTTTTAGCATCCACCAAAGTCCCACAGACACTGTCTGTCTAAAGGAACACCTTGAGCTTGTGACGAAGATAACAGGTTTCATGCCAAAGAACATTGTAGCAGACAGTGGCTATGGGTCTGAAGAAAACTACCTTCATCTGAAAGAATGTGGCATAAATAGCTACATTAAGTATAACACATTTGACTTGGAACAGACAAGAAGATTTAAGAAGGATATTTTCAATGTAAGGAACTGGGAGTACATAGCTGAAGAAGATGCATATATTTGTCCTGCTGGTAAGAAGGTGAAATACTTATATCCGAAGATAAGTGCAAATGAGAGAGGATTTGTAAGTTATGAGAAGGTATATCAATGTGAAGATATTTGTAATGGTTGTGAACACAGAGAAAAATGTTATAAAGGTAAGAGATGGAAGAAGAGATTTAGTATAAGACCGAGGTTAGAGAAATTGAAGGAAGAGGTGAGGCAAAGGCTGTTAAGTAGAGAAGGCGAAGAGATTTACGAAAAAAGGAAGATAGAAGTTGAGACAGTATTTGGGATAATAAAGAACAATAAAGGGTTTAGGAGATTCCTGCTCAGGGGTATGAAGGGTGTGAAGCTAAAGTAGAGTTTGGTTTGTATTGCCTATAACATAGAAAGATTGGCGAAGATAATAATAGGGGGTTGGGGCAAAATTGCCAGCCAACCCTCTTGCTTTTTACTGCATAGTTCAATATTAACATTAAATACCATCAAATGCTTGATTTTGGTTATTAAAAATTATTGTTTTTGGACAGCCTCGTTTTTTATTTTCCACTTTGGCTTTCCTTCCATGTCTTGTATGCAAGCTTTGCAATACCACCTGCAATATGAGTTTTTTCAGCGCTATCGCCACTTTCAAGTTTGCTCTTTGCATACTCAGGTTTGCTCTGCAAAATTGCTTTGGCTGTTTGAGTGCTGATTCCCAAAAATTCAGCAATCTCATCTGCTGATTTGTTTTCTTCATTGTGAAGGTAAATGACAAAGATAGCTTCCATCAGTGATGCAAGCCATGTAAGTCTTTTGTACTCAACAAGCTTTCTTGGTCCACCTAAGATGTCAATGGCAATTGAGAAAATTTGCTTTATAACCTCGTCAATGTTTTGCTGAACTAAATCAATCCTTTTCATGGCCTGCACCCCCTTTTTTTCTATATTTTATTTACTCTTTGTCTTCTTTTTGCTGGCCTGCAATATATCCAAGTGGGTACAGAACCTTTATAAGCCCGTTTTGCTCAATCTCAAATACATATGTTTTGGAATCATGGCCGCACATTCTACAGCCGTCAACTCTCAAAAGTCGAATAACATCGCCAATTGGTCTTTTAAACGTACTGCTGTCAAACCTGTTCATAATAACCTGTTTTGAAAATACTATTGTCCCATCAACTATGTGACTTACTGCATATCCGCCTGCAGCCTCAGCGGACAGGTGTTCTTGACCACTTCGCTTTTGTGAAATCATCAAAGTTGTGAGCCTTTTTGCTTTTAGGAAGTTATAAATAGTTCTCACAATTTCCCGTGCATAAATCTCTTTTGATTCAAATAATCCAGTGACAGAGTCAATTACTACATTTTTTATGTCAAATCTTGTTGCAGCATTTTCAATTGTCTTGATAAAGTTATTTATGTTGCCACGGATATTAAAGTCTTTGGTAATATCAAGCATGTACACATTTTCTTCAACTTTTGACTTGTCAATGTTCATAGCAGCAGCACGCGAAAGAAGTGAAGAGTACAAAAACTCCGCAGGTGTTTCAACTGTTATATAAAGAACGCTATTTCCTTCATTAGCCTGAGTCACGGCAAACTGTTCAGCAAATAGACTTTTACCAGTGTCAGCAACTCCACTTAAGTTTATAACCGAATACGCCGGAATTCCACCAAGTGGCTTTATGGCAGGTTTTCCAAGTTCTTTTGAAAATTCAACTTTGTAAAAAAGCTTGTCTATGCCATCAACTCCTGTTTTTACTCCAAAAAGCTCTGGTGCAGACTTTGATAGTTCTTTCAGTTTAACAGCATCTATGCTAGATTGTACTTCACTGCTTGTCTTGCTCATTTTTTAATTTCACCTCCTTTTTCAGGTAAAGGAGGGTTATACACTCACCCAATTATAAAAATAATTATAAATATAAACTTTGTCAAGGTCAAAAAAGGTCAAAATTTACGAATTTTAACCTAAAATAACTGAAAAATCTAAAAAAATCATTCCTTTTCCCACCCCCACTATAACTTTGCCTTTAAATTTAAAATTTTAAGAGCTATGCTTGACTTGTTAAAGAAAGTTTGGTATCATTTAATTGAAAATAATTATCAATTAAAATAAAATCTCAATTGTAGTTTGTTTTCAAGAATATTTTGCAAGTGTCTTGATTATAAAAGTGAGGTGAATACATATGACACTGGACATGGTATCAAGAGGGCAAGAGGTTGTAATAAAGAGCATAAAAAGCAAAAATGCAAGGATATATGCTCTAAGATTTGGAATAAATGAAGGGAGCAGGGTCAAGTGCATTGCAAAAATAAACAATGGACCAGTTATTTTGCGTAAAAACCATCAGGAAATAGCAATAGGTCAAGGCTTTGCTAAAGAAATTGAGGTAGAGGCTCAGAAGTAAAAAAACGGAAAGGAGTTGAAATGCTTGAACTGTCATAGCGTAAATCGGCTGCTGAATATTCCAGAAGGAAATGAAGTAATAGCTCTTGTTGGAAATCCTAATGTCGGAAAGTCTGTTATTTTTAATAAACTTACTGGGAGATACGTAGAGATTTCTAATTATCCGGGTACAACTGTGGATGTTAACTATGGTTACTATAGAGATTACATCATTGTTGATACTCCTGGGGTTTATGGAATATCTTCGTTCAGTGAAGAAGAAATAGTAACGCGTGATATAGTCTTGAATACTCAGAAAATTATAAATGTTATCGATAGTGTACACTTAGACAGAGATTTATTTTTAACCCAGCAGCTTATTGACTATCAAAAAGAAATTATTGTTGTACTTAATATGGTTGACGAGGTTAAAAAAAATGATATTGAGATTGATGTCGAAAAACTAAAACAACACCTTGGTGTTGAAGTAATCACTACTTCAGCCAGCAAAGGAATTGGTATTAATGAATTAAAAGAAGCAATAGACAAAAATCTTTTTAAAAAGGGCAATCCTACTCCAAATTTAGATATGCTTTTAGAATCTGAAGGGAAGAAACTATGTTGTGGAGAACTTGCAGAAGCTGAAAATATTTTTGAAACATCAGTTTCAGAACTTCAGGAAAAAATTTATGCTCTGAGGCGAAATTATGTTGATGTGATATATAGCCAAACTGTTAAATTTGACTCTAAACGACTTGCGTTTAAAAACAAGTTGAGTCAAATTCTTATAAATCCCATAACAGGAATTCCTATTTTGGTTGCAACTCTTTATATTATGTATTATTTTTTGGGTGTACTTGTTGCCCAAAAGCTTGTAGGCTTTACTATGAACACGGTGATGGGTGAATATTACTTTGGGTTTATAGAAAAGGTTATCAAAGGAATTATACCAAACATGTTTTTACAAAAGTTGCTGGTTGGTAGTTATGGAATATTATCTATGTTTCCGATAATATTTTTCGGACTACTCTTACCTCTTGTTGTTGCTTTTCACTTTTTCATGAGCATTTTAGAAGATAGTGGATATCTCCCGAGAATTGCAACACTTGTTGATAGAGTGTTTAATAAGATAGGTTTAAACGGTAGATCAATCATTCCTATAATTTTGGGCTTTGGTTGTGTTACAATGGCAACAATGACCACAAGAATACTTGGTTCAAAGAGAGAAAGACTTATTACAATATTTTTGCTGGGACTTACAATTCCTTGCTCTGCTCAGCTTGGAATTATTAGTGGGTTGATTTCAAAGCTTGGTTTTTGGTACCTTGTTGCTTATGTTTTAATTATTGGATTTATATTTGGTGTGGTAGGTAAGATACTAAGCAGAATTATAAAGGGGGAATCAACATCACTGTTTATAGATCTTCCTACTTTAAGGATTCCGCAACTTTCTAACGTTTTAAAGAAAACCTATTACAAATCTAAAGGATTTTTGGTTGAAGCTTTTCCTGTTTTTGTAGTTGCTACACTCTTGCTTGGATTTTTGGATGCAGCAAGTCTGCTAAAAGTTATCGAAAACCTTGCCCAGCCTGTTGTGACAGGTTTTTTAAAACTTCCAAAGCAAATAACAGAGGTGTTTATTCTGAGCATTATAAGACGAGACTATGGTGCAGCAGGTCTTGTGACAATTCCCACAACAAAGAGCCAGATGTTTGTGGCACTTGTTACCACCACTTTGTTTGTTCCTTGTATCACTTCTTTTGCTATGATGACAAAGGAAAATGGGCTGAGGTATTCACTCTTTGTTTGGATTTCTTCTGCTGTGATAGCCATATTGGTAGGGGGACTTTTGGCACATATTATGATTGCTTAAAATATTTTTCAAAGAGAAGAGGTGTGATTTTAAGATGAAGGTAAAGTGTCCTGTATGTGGTTATGTAACTGACATTACAAACAAGAAATGTCCACGGTGTAACTCCTCACTTTTAGATTCTTTTAAATGCAGTGGTAATTGCAAAGGTTGTAAACAAAAGTGCGCTACTTAAATATTGACATATGAGTTGACTTAGGAATAAAATGTATATCATAAAATACACACGTTAACAACTTGCCTAAATGGAGTTGGGGAGCGTCTATGAATAGAAATCAGTTAGAAGAGATAAAAGAACAGCTAAAACAAAAAGGATATAAGTTGACTACACAAAGAAGAATAATTCTTGATTCTATCTTAGATAATCAAGATAAACATCTGAGTATAGAAGAGATTTACAAAATAGTCAAACAGAAGATGCCAGAGATAGGACTTGCAACAGTTTATAGGACAATAATGCTTTTAAGTGATTTGAAGGTACTCAATAAGATTGATCTTGACGATGGGTGTTCAAGATTTGAACTTTCAAATAGTGAAGAGTCACACAATCATCACCATCTGATTTGCGTAAAATGTGGCAAAGTAGAAGAGGCAGAAGACGACCTTTTGGAGGCTTTGGAAGAACAGATTGAAAAGAAAAATGGGTTTAAAGTGATAAATCATATGGTAAAATTCTATGGTATTTGCAAAGAGTGCAAAAAGGAATGAGAGAATTTTCTCTCATTCCTTTGATTTTATAAGGATCCTATAGAAACTGCCGTTGTTGTCATCGGTATTTCCAAAGCTGTCTTTAAATGCTAAGTATTAAAATCCATTTATCAATGTTGGAATTACCATAATATATTCTGAGTTCTTTTTGATCATCTTGCATTCATAAACTATTTCTACTAAGTCAACTTTTCCAAATCCAAACCGAAGATAAATATCTTTATTGAGACCGTCTAATAGAATACCCTTGTTATAAATTACCATTAACTTATCGCCCGAGATTGGTGCTGAGGGATAAAGCTTAAACGGAAGGCCCATTTTTGACATTTTCACCTTACTTTGTAAATACATGGTTGCATATGACAGCGACAATCGGTCTGCTCCACATTCATTTGTTTGTTGTCTTTGCTGGATTGAAAAAGTAAAGAGCTCCACCTGTTAGATCCCAGCCATTTAGAGCATCACGTGCTGCGTTTATAGCTGAGGTTGTTGGAGGTAAATTAATCTGTCCATTTGAAACAGACTCAAATGCTCCAGGCTGGTATATGACACCTGCAATGGAGTTTGGGAAACTGGGATGTCTTACTCTATTCAGTACAACAACTCCAACTGCAACCTGTCCAACATATGGCTCACCTCGCGCCTCTGCGCTGATCAAGTGTGCAAGAAGATTTAAATTAGAATTGTAAGATGAACGTGTGGTTGTTGTTACAATTCCAAGTGCTCTTAAGGTCTCACTTCCTGCAATTCCATCAACTTTTAGGCCGTTTTTGGCCTGAAAGTATCTCACAGCCATATAAGTTTTGTACCCGTATATTCCATCAATTGGTCAATCATAATATCCCCATTGTTTGAGCCTTCTTTGAATTTCTATAACCTCACTTCCAGTTGAACCGTAGTAAAATAAGACAACAGGATTTACTACATATCTGAATTTTATCTGTTCGTAGTGGGTAAGTGTATAAAGGGTAGCAACTAAAAGAACATATGCGAATAAAGCCTTTATATATTTCATTTACTTCACCTCATGTAGTTTCAAAAATTTAATAGTTTTTAAAAATAGTATGTCTCTTGATTTTTGAGAATATGCATTGTGAATAACAAACCGAGCTTGTGCAGATAATTTAATTATAAGAAAATCAAAGGAAGTGGAGTGAAAGAGCGTGAAAAGATCTTTGGCTTTATTGCTTTTGTGCATATTCTTGTTTGGACTGCCTTTTACTAAGGCCTTTTGTCAACCACAAAATGAGAGTTCAAATGCTCTTGAACTTTCAGCGAAATTTGCAATACTTGTTGACTTTGACACAGGTAGGGTACTTTTTGAGAAAAACCCACATGAAAGACTTCCCCCGGCTTCTATTACAAAGATAATGACACTGATTTTGATATGTGAAGCAATTGAAAAAGGCAGAATTAAACTTTCAGACAAGGTAGTAGCAAGCCAAAATGCTGCAAGCCTTGGTGGCTCCCAAATATACCTTAAAGAAAATGAAGAGATGACAGTGGAAGATCTATTAATAAAATCCATCGCAATTGCCTCTGCGAATGGTGCATGTGTTGCTTTAGCTGAACATATTGCAGGAAGTGTTCAAGAGTTTGTTTATATGATGAACAAAAAGGCAAAATAACTTGGAATGTTTGATACAAACTTTGTAAACCCTTATGGACTTGACGCAGAAGAACATTATACCTCTGCTTATGACGTTGCTATTATGTCAAGGGAACTTTTAAAACACCAGCTTATTAGAAAGTATCTCACAACCTGGGTTGGTACTCTAAGAGGTGGAAAGTTTGGTCTTACAAACACAAACAAGCTTGTAAAGTTTTATAGAGGCTGTACAGGTGTCAAGACAGGTTCAACTGACAAAGCAAAATTCTGTATTTCAGCATCAGCTCAGCGAAATGCACTTGAGCTTATTGCAGTGATAATGGGTGCACCAGATAGTAAGACACGTTTTAATGAATCTACAAAACTTCTTGACTGGGGATTCGCAAACTTTGCAATGTATGCCACATATTCAAAAGGTTTTGGTTTTGGCAAGATAAAAGTAAGAAACGGGCTCAAAAAAGAGGTAAATGCAGTTTTAGAAAAGGATGTAAAACTTATTGTAAAAAAAAGGTGAAGAAAATTCTATTGTTCCTAAACTTACTTTACCAAAAGAATTATCAGCACCTGTAAAACATAGACAGGCAGTAGGAAAAGTAGAATTTACAAAAGATGGTAAAACCATTGCTGTTTATAATTTAATTGCTGATCAAGAAGTTGAAAAAAAAAATATATTTGACATATTCAAAATGCTCTTAAAATTAGAGCTTTGAAAATATGCAAAATATAAAAATGGTCGGGGCGACTGGACTTGAACCAGCGAACCTCTAGCACCCCAAGCTAGCGCTCTAACCAAACTGAGCTACGCCCCGACCTTTATTATTTTCTTTGCTATAAATACATTATATTCTATCTTCTCTAAGATTTCAAGGCAAAAATTTGCTGATAGATGGCTAAAGTAGAACTTATGGTCTTCTCCCAGCTGTAGTTCTTAGCCAACTTATACCCCTTTTCAGAAAGCTCTTTTCTAAATGTCTCATTATGAAGTATAAATAAAATCTTTTCACCAATATCCTCTGCAGAATAAGGATTTACAAACACTGCTGCATCTTTTAATACCTCTGGCAAAGAAGTTGTGTTGCTGGCAATTGTAGGAACTTTGCAGGCCATTGCTTCAAGTGGTGGAAGGCCAAATCCCTCATATAGGGATGGATATACAAATAAAATGGCGCCATTGTATAAATATGGCATAAGTTCTACATCAACATATGAGATGAAATGAACACATTCACATAGGCCAAGATCAATCACCAAGTTTTTTACTTCCTCAAAACTTCTACTAAATTTCCCAGGTATAACAAGATGAATATTATCAATTTTTCGTTTTATCATGTTGTAAGCTTTAATTAGTCTTGTAAGATTTTTGCGAGGAGAGAAACCTCCTACATATAAGATGTAAGGAAAGACAATACCAAATTTTTGTTTGAGTATAGTCTCAACTTCTTGTTTGTCAAGTGGTCTATAAATATCCTCTGGTGCTAAGTGTGTTACAAATACTTTTGATGGGTTGTAGTCAAAGAATTCGCATATATCTTTTTTAGAAAATTCAGAAACGGTTATCACGCTGTCAACAATTTTTAATATTTTTGGTATTTATTCAATAAAAATCTTTAAATATCCTGGAACTACTGTTTCTGGTAGCATAAATGGGATTATATCGTGAAGGGTTATAATGTAACTGCATTTTTTAGAAAGAGGAAGACCTATACCGTTTTGAGGAACATGATAGATGTCAATGGCATTTTGAATTATTATCTCCTTTATCATTATTTCTTCCCAGAATTTATCCTGTTGTTGAGGCAGAAGATTTATGTTAATATTTTCTGCTGAGACAAACTCTATTTCAGACTTATCAGGCCATATGATAAGATATTCATTTTGTTTGTCAAGTTTTTTGATATAATTTAAAAGTTGATAAGTGTATGTTCCAATGCCAGAGCCTCTATACCATTTAGCTGCTCTACCGTCAATGCCAATTTTCATGTTTTTTTCAATTTCAATATGGTCAATTTTATTATATGATAATATTATTCAACATGTTAAAAAGCGAGGTATGGGAAGATGACAATAGAGATATCAGTAGGAAAAGACTTTGCGGGTATGAAAGTTGAAAAAGCCATAAAAAAGAAATATCCTACAATTCCAATGAGTGTCATATTTAAGCTTCTGAGAAAAGGACTCATAAAAGTTAACTTAGAGACTGCCAAAAAGGGACAGGTTCTTCAGTTTGGAGATTTAATTAGCTTTGACATAGAGGAAAAGTTTTTAGAGCAAAGGAAGGTTGAGATAACAAAAGTATATGAAGATGACAATATAATTGTCATTGACAAACCATATGGTATTCCTTCCCATCCTGATTCGAACAACGAATACTCTGTTGTGAACTGGATTAAAGACAATTATTCTGGTGATGAGTTGCCATCGCTTTGTCATAGACTTGACAGAAATACCTCGGGGCTTATGATTATTGCAAAAAATAGACAAGTTTTAAACGAGATGTTAAAATATATGAGTAGAAGGGCTATAAAAAAGAAATACTTATGCATAACAAAGAGGGCGGATTTACCAAAAAGTGGTGTGCTTGTTCACTATCTTAAAAAGGACTCAAAAAAGAGTAAGGTTTACATCTCAGATTCGCCCTCTGATGGGTATTCAGAGATTATAACCAAATACAAGATAATACGAGGCAAGGACGATTTGTTACTTGTTGATGTTGAGATAGAAACAGGGAAAACCCATCAAATCAGAGCGCAGCTTGCTCATGTCGGACTTTGTATCTTGGGTGATAACAAATACGGCAATTGGGAGCTAAATAAAAAGTACAACGCAAGTATTCAGTGTCTTTGCGCGTATTATCTTAAATTTGACATAGGCAAAAAAGGAATTTTGAGATATTTAGATGGTAAAAGGATTGTCAAGGACATTGTTGAATTTCCTATTCAAATTGAAAGCCTTAGCACAATAAGCGTTTATAAAGAAAGAGGGCTTGAGTTATGAAAAAGGTTTTGTATGTGCTGGGATCGTTCATTATAATACTTCTAATTGGAATAAATGCAATATTTTACTATGAGAATATGTATGTGAAAAACTATATCCCAGTTTCACAAGAGGTTTATAATACTCCAAAAAGTGAGGAAACGTTTGTGCCTTCGGTAAAAAAACCTGAACCAAAAAAAGAACCTTCTATTCAGCTACAAAACAAACCAAAGGAGTATAAAGCAACAATTTCGCTTGTTGGCGACGTGTTCTTCAATGGATATCTTTTAAAGTCATATTACGATAGACAAACACAGTCATATTCATTCGGGAATATTATGGAAAATGTTAAAGACATAACCTATGCAGATTTGAGTATTTTCAAGTTTGATAGCAGTTTAACAGAGAGTATGCCTGTTTCAACATATGGCAGATACAATGCGCCAAAAGAAGTTTTAAATTTGCTGAAATCTGCTGGTTTTAAGGTGGCAGTACTTTCTTCTTCGCATATTTTTGATGGTAAAAAGCAAGGCTTAGAAGATACAATCAAAAATCTGAAAGATGTAGGAATTAGTTCGGTAGGGGTAAAACTTTCTTCGGGTGAGCAAGCATCGAAGGTGTTTGATATAAACAATATTAGAATTGGTGTTGCCGCATTTACAAAAGAGCTTTCAAGAGTCTATCTTGAAGACGGTTCATCATATAAAGAGTATGTAAATGTTTTGGACAAAGACATTATTAAAAATGAGCTTGAGTACTTGAAAGGTCGAAACTGTGACATTATAATAGCATATGCAAATTGGGGATATGAAAATTCAATAAGCACAACTTCAGAGCAAAAGGAGTTTGCAAGAGAGCTCATAAAATACGGAGCTGACATTGTAATTGGAACACATACACATACAATTCAGCCCTTCGAAAAGATACAGGTTGATGATGGAACTTCTGGTAAAAGAGATGGTATAGTGTTTTATTCCTTGGGAAATTTCCTTTGTGACCAGACAGTTATTTTCCCATACAATAGGTTTGGCTTGACTGTGAGACTTGAGCTTACCAAAAGGGATGACAAACTTACAAAAAAGATTTTGGTAGAGCCTATATATATCTTCAGAAAGACAAGAACAAATGGCAATTACTATGATTTCATGCTTCTAAAAGCAAAAGATATTCTAAACAGGACTGATGTAAGACAGTCTTATATTCGATATGCAAAAAAACTATTAGAGGATGTGAAAAATCAACTTCAGAAGTTGCAATAATTTGATTTTGTAGGGGGATTACTTGAAGTGGAGAGAAGACAGGACAGAATTAGAAATTTCTGCATAATTGCTCATATTGACCATGGAAAATCAACTCTTGCTGATAGAATAATTGAGCTCACAGGAGCTTTGAGTGAACGTGAGATGCAAGACCAGGTACTTGACACAATGGAGATAGAAAGAGAAAGGGGTATTACAATAAAAGCACAGGCAGTGAGGTTAAATTATAAGGCAAAAGATGGCAAAGAATATATATTTCACCTAATTGATACACCGGGGCATGTAGACTTTACCTATGAGGTTTCAAGGAGCCTTGCTGCTTGCGAAGGCGCAATCTTGGTTGTGGATGCAACTCAAGGTATTGAAGCTCAAACACTTGCAAATGTTTATCTTGCGCTTGAACATAACTTGGAAATAATACCAGTTATAAATAAAATCGACCTTCCAAGTGCAAGACCTGAAGAAGTCAAAAAGGAGATAGAGGATGTCATTGGGCTTGATGCATCCGATGCACCTTTGATTTCTGCAAAGCAGGGAATTAATATTGAAGAGGTTCTGGAAAGAATTGTAAGAGACATTCCACCTCCAAAAGGTGACGAGACAAAACCGCTCAAAGCCTTAATATTTGACTCGCTTTATGACAACTACAAAGGTGTTTTGGCATATGTCAGAGTGTTTGATGGGGTAGTAAAGCCTAACATGACAATAAAGATGATGTCAACAGGTGCTCAGTTTACAGTTACAGAAGTTGGATATTTCAAGCCTGGGATGTTAATTCCTTGTGAAGAGCTAAGGGCAGGTGATGTTGGATACATTGCAGCATCAATCAAAACAGTGAGAGACACAAGAGTTGGTGATACTATCACTGATGCAAATAATCCCGCTGATGAACCACTGCCTGGTTTTAGAAAGCTAAACCCGATGGTGTTCTGTGGAATCTACCCAACTGGTGATACAAAATATGAGGAACTCAAAGAGGCACTTGAAAAGCTTCAGCTAAATGACGCAGCGCTCTTTTTTGAGCCAGAGAGCTCTGCGGCACTTGGTTTTGGTTTTAGGTGTGGATTTTTAGGCCTTTTGCACATGGAAATTGTTCAGGAAAGGCTTGAAAGGGAGTATGATTTGAATATCATCACAACAGCACCATCTGTTGTTTATAGAGTGACAAAAACAAATGGAGAGGTTTTGTATATAGACAATCCTACAAAACTTCCGCCACCAAATGAGATAGACAAGATAGAAGAACCAATGGTAAAGGCAACCATCATGGTGCCAAACGAGTATGTTGGAGCAATAATGGAACTTTGTCAGGAAAGAAGAGGAATATTTAAAGATATGTCCTATATAGAAACAACCCGTGTTATACTCACCTACGAAATGCCGCTTATGGAGATTGTCTATGACTTTTTTGATGCGCTAAAATCACGCTCAAAAGGTTATGCGTCATTTGACTATGAGTTCATAGGATATGCAGAGTCCAATTTAGTAAAGCTTGATATAATGATTAAAGGTGAGGTAGTGGACGCACTTTCGTTCATTGTGCACAGGGACAAGGCTTATCAGAAAGCAAGAAAGATTGTTGAAAAGCTCAAAGAAGAGATTCCAAGGCACCTATTTGAAATACCTATTCAGGCATGTATTGGTAGCAAAGTAATTGCAAGAGAAACTGTCAAAGCGCTGAGAAAAGATGTGCTTGCTAAATGCTATGGTGGTGATGTGACAAGGAAAAAGAAACTTTTAGAAAAGCAGAAAGAGGGTAAAAAGAGGTTGAAACAGATTGGAGAGGTTGAGATTCCACAAGAGGCATTTATGGCAGTTTTGAAGTTAGAAGAATAAAGGGAAGTGCAGAAATTGGGCAAAAAAATAGGGCTTTATATTCACGTTCCTTTTTGCAAGAAAAAATGTTTGTATTGTGATTTTGTGTCTTTTGATAATATTGAAGAAAGTGTTGTTGCTGAATATTTTAGTTCTCTTAAAAGAGAACTTAATTTTTATAAAGAAAACTATGATATTGAAATAGAGACAATTTACATTGGGGGTGGTACTCCGTCTGCAGTAAATCCTGCACATATAGGAAGTTTACTTGAATTTGTATATTCTAATTTTGAGGTTGAAAGCAGTTGCGAAACGACAATTGAAGCAAATCCAGAGAGTTTGGATGAAGAAAAGGTCAAAATTTATAGGTTCTCAAATATAAATAGACTGAGTATTGGCGTTCAGTCTTTAAATGACATTGAGTTAAAAGCGCTTGGAAGAATTCACACATCAAGACGAGTGCTGGAAATATTAGAGCTTATAGTAAGATACTTTGAAAACTTCAATGTTGATTTAATGATTGGACTTCCACACCAGAATATGGAGAGTTTTTCAAAGACTTTGGAAGCAGTAATTAGTTTCGACCCTCCTCATGTCTCTGTATATTCTTTGAAAATTGAAGAAGGCACATATTTTTATAATGAATATGAATCTTTAAAGAATTGTTTGCCTTCTGAGGAAGAAGAACGAAGTATGTACTGGCTTGCAGTCCAAAAGCTTAACGATGTTGGTATATATCACTATGAGATATCAAACTTTGCTAAAAAAAACTTTAAATGCAAGCATAATCTTAAATACTGGAACCACGAAGAGTATATTGGTATTGGTTGTGCTGCTCATTCTTTTTTTGAAGGATATAGATATTTCAACGTTAGTAATCTTGAAAAGTACATTAGCAGGATAAAGAGCGGAAGTTTTGCATGGGAGAAGAAACAATTTATAGATGACCAAGAGAAAGAAAAAGAATATATCATTTTGGGCCTCAGAAAAATTGAAGGCTTTGACCTTTTAGAGTTTGAAAGAAGATTTAATGTGGCTTTTACTGGGAAATATAGTGCTCAGATAGAAAAGCTAAAAAGGTATGGGCTTGTAGAGGTAAACTCGCATTTTAGACTTACAAAAAGAGGAATTGATCTTGCAAATATAGTGTGGCAAGAGTTTATCTAAAAAGGTCAAAGAAAGTCAAAAAATCTACTTGACAATTTTCTACTTAAGTGATATCTTATATCTTAGAATTAGCACTCATCAAATGAGAGTGCTAACAGTAAGGTGAGGAAAATGTTGGATGAAAGAAAGAAAAGAATACTTCAGGCGGTTATAGATGATTATATAAATACAGGTGAGCCAGTGGGCTCACGCACAATTGCAAAAAAGTATATTGTTGGTATTTCTTCTGCAACAATTAGAAATGAGATGTCTGACTTAGAAGAAATGGGATATTTAGAGCAACCACATACTTCAGCTGGAAGAATTCCATCTGATAAAGGTTATAGATATTATGTTGATGAGCTTATGAAGGTCACAAGACCTTCACCGCAAGAAACTGCATTTATAAGGTCTCAGCTGGATGTAAAGTTTAATGAGATAAACGAGTACATGGAGAACATAGCGAGAATTATTTCAAATCTTACAAACTACACAGCTGTGCTCTCAACCCCAAATGTGAAGAAAAGCTACATTAAGCATCTACAACTTTTGCCAGTTGACAGCAAAAAATATATATTGATTTTAGTCACAAATACTGGGCTTGTAAAGGACATACTTTTGGACAAACCTGAGAATATTGAAAACAAAGAATTTGTGTATATCTCTAACATTCTCAACGAAAAGCTAAGTGGGCTTAGACTTGAAGACATTGATGAAAACACCGTTTTAGATATTGAAAATAGTTTGGGCAAGAACAAGACAATCCTCTCACCAATCATTGATAGTGTTCTTAGAACAATTAGTGCAGCAGACAGTACAGAGGTTGTTCTAAGCGGTATTAAAAACATGTTTGATTTTCCGGAATTTAACGATGTTTTAAAAGCTAAGATATTCTTGCATATATTTGAGCAAAAGGACATGCTGCGAAAGATTATAAACTCTTCAATGCACGACCATATAACCATACGCATAGGTACAGAAAACCCAATTGAAGATTTAAAGGAATGCAGCATTATTCTTTCCACTTACCGAATAGGAGACAGTATTGCAGGTTCAATTGGTATAATCGGACCAAAGAGGCTCAAGTATTCGCAAACAGTTTCTTTGATTGATTATATCTGCGATGAGCTATCTGATATTTTGACAAGACTTTTCACAGAATAAATAAAGAGGTGATTTTTTAAGATGTGTGAGATGGAAAACAAAGAGTTAAAAAGTGAAGAGACAAATATTTCTGAAAGTCCTCCAGCTACTGAAGAGGCAGTAGAGAAAGAGGTTTCTCAGGAGCAGGATGTCGAGCCACAAAGTGAAAATAATCAAACTGAAAATGTTCAGCAAGATACCCAGAGTCAAGAGCAAGAAGACCCAATTGAAGTGTTAAAGAAGCAGCTTGAAGAGAAGGAAAAGGAAGTTGAAGAATACAAAAGCTTATGTCAGCGAATTGCTGCTGACTTTGACAACTACAAAAAGCGAATTGCAAAGGACAAGGAAAATATGTACTATGAAGTTGTTGCTGATGTTGTAGGAAAACTCCTTCCTATTGTCGACAACTTTGAAAGAGCAATCAGCTCTGCTAAAGAATCAGAAAATACAAATGAAGAGTTTTTAAGAGGACTTGAGATGATAAAAAAGCAAATTGATGATATCTTCTCAAAACTTGGAGTGGAGCCTATTGAAGCTTTAAATAAAGAGTTTGACCCATACCTCCACAATGCTATTATGCATGTGGTGGATGAAAGGTATGGTAAGAACATTGTGATTGAAGAATTCCAAAAAGGTTATAAGATAAAAGACAGGGTTATAAGATACAGCCTTGTTAAGGTTGCTAATGCAAATTAAAAATTAAAAAGGAGGTTGATAACAATGGCTCATATTTTAGGTATAGACTTAGGTACAACAAACTCTTGTATGGCGGTAATTGAAGGCGGTCAGCCTGTTGTTATTCCAAATGCGGAAGGTTTTAGGACTACACCATCTGTTGTTGCTTTTACAAAAACTGGTGAAAGACTTGTCGGTCATGCAGCAAAAAGACAGGCAATAACAAACCCAGAGAGAACAATTATTTCAATCAAAAGAGATATGGGTACAAATAGGAGAATCAAGATAGACGACAAAGAATATTCTCCCGAAGAGATCTCTGCAATGATTCTGATGAAACTGAAAGCTGATGCTGAGGCATACCTTGGTGAAAAGATTACACAAGCTGTTATCACTGTTCCTGCATACTTTACAGACTCACAAAGACAAGCGACAAAAAACGCAGGTAGAATTGCGGGACTTGAGGTTTTGAGAATTATCAACGAGCCAACTGCTGCAGCTTTGGCTTATGGCCTTGACAAAGAAGGGCACCAGAAGATAATGGTATATGACCTTGGCGGCGGAACGTTCGACGTTTCAATCTTGGAGATTGGCGATGGTGTTATTGAGGTTTTGGCAACATCTGGTAATAACAGACTTGGTGGCGATGACTTTGACCAGAGGATTATCGACTATATAGCAGACGAGTTTATGAAAGAACATGGAATTGACCTGCGAAAGGACAAGGTTGCACTCCAGAGATTAAAAGATGCAGCAGAAAGAGCAAAGATTGAACTTTCATCTGCACTTCAGACAACAATCAACTTGCCATTTATAACAGCAGATGCGAACGGTCCAAAGCACATTGACATGGTATTGACAAGAGCTAAATTCGAGGAGCTTATAAAAGACCTTGTAGAAAAGACAAGAGAGCCTGTTGAGACAGCACTTGCTGATGCAAAGCTTACTCCAGAGCAGATTGACAAGGTCATTTTGGTTGGCGGTTCAACAAGAATACCTTATGTTCAGGAGTTTGTAAAGAAACTCACAGGGAAAGAACCATTTAAAGGTATAAATCCTGATGAGTGTGTTGCGATTGGTGCAGCAATCCAAGCAGGTGTATTGGCAGGGCAGGTAAAAGACATCTTGCTGTTGGACGTAACACCACTTTCCCTTGGTATCGAGACCTTAGGTGGTGTATTCACCAAGATAATTGAGAGAAATACAACAATTCCAACAAGAAAGAGCCAGATATTTACAACTGCAGCAGATAACCAGACTCAGGTAGAAATCCACGTTTTACAAGGTGAAAGACCACTTGCAAAGGATAACAAGACACTTGGTAGATTCATCTTAGACGGAATTCCGCCTGCTCCACGTGGTGTTCCACAGATTGAGGTTACATTTGACATAGACGCAAACGGAATAGTACACGTTTCTGCAAAAGACCTTGGCACAGGTAGAGAACAGAAGATAACAATAACCTCCCAGACACACCTTAGTGAAGAAGAGATTCAAAGAGCAATAAAAGAGGCAGAGATGTATGCAGAGCAGGACAGAAAAAGGAAAGAGCTCATTGAGACAAGAAACAAAGCAGACTCTATCATCTACCAGACAGAAAAGCTCTTGCGTGACCTTGGTGACAAGATGACAGCAACTGAAAAAGAACAAATCGAAGCAAAACTCAAAGCTCTCAAAGATGTTATGAATGGTGAGGATAAAGAGAGAATTGAAAGAGCAATTGATGAGCTGACAAAATCATTCTACGATGTTTCAACAAGGTTGTATCAGCAAGGTTATACTCAAGCTGGGCCTCAGGGTGGTACAAACCCTGGTGGTCAGAGCGGAACTGATGGTAATGTTAATACAGATTATAAGGTATATTAACAAATTTAGATTTTTTAGAGAAAAGGACCAAAGTCATAACACTTTAAAAATGGCTTTGGTCCTTTTTAATGATTTGTTAAAAGTTTTGTATTGGTATATAATAATATTCAGTAAGTTAAGTGGGTGATAGAAAATGGCACAGAAAAAAGATTACTATGAAATATTAGGTGTTCCACGAAACGCAACACAAGAAGAGATAAAAAGAGCATATAGAAGACTTGCAAAGCAATATCACCCTGATGCCAACCCAGGAAACAAAGAAGCAGAAGAAAAATTTAAAGAGATAAATGAAGCATATGAAGTGTTGAGTGACCCTGAAAAGAGAAGGAAGTACGACCAGTTTGGCCATGCTGCATTTGACCCAACATATGGTGCTCAGAGCGGAGGATTTTCTGGTGGCTTTACAGGCGGTTTCGCAGACTTTGACTTTGGAAGTTTTGGAGATATATTTGAAGACCTGTTTGAAGGGTTTGATATCTTTGGGTCATCAAGAAAAAGAAAAGAAGCACCCAGAAAAGGTGCTGATATACACGTTGATTTAGAACTGACTTTAAAAGAATCGGTCTTTGGCTGTGAAAAAGAGATTCCTATTTACAGGACAGAGAAATGTTCTGTCTGTGGTGGAAGTGGTATAAGACCAGGTTCGACACCTGTCAGATGTCAAAAATGTGGTGGTACAGGGCAGATTAGGTCAAGACAGGCAACATTCTTTGGTGAGTTTACTACAATAAAAACATGCGATGCTTGTGGTGGTGTTGGAACTATCGTCACAGATCCATGCAGAGAATGTGGTGGTACTGGAACTGTGAGACGCCAGAGGAGGGTGAAGATAAACATTCCAGCTGGAATTGACGATGGCCAGGTAATAACTTTAAGAGGCGAAGGAGAAAGTGGCATAAAAGGTGGACCAAATGGTGATTTGCACATTAGGATCAAAATAGCACCACATCCTGTTTTTAAACGAGTGGGGCAAGACCTTTATGTTGAGGTACCAATTACATTTGTCAATGCAGCACTTGGTGGTGAGATAGAAATACCTACCTTAGATGGCAGAACAAGGGTAAAAATAGAACCAGGTACACAAAGTGGTGATGAGGTGAGGATTAAAGGTAAAGGTGTGCCATATTTGAGAGGTAGGGGCAGAGGCGATTTGGTTGTGAAATTTATTGTTGAGGTACCAAAGAAGCTTTCTGAAAGGCAAAAAGAGCTTTTGAGAAAATTTGAAGAGCTTTCGTCTGAAGAAGGGTACGAAAAGAAAAAACATTTTTGGGATAGGATAAGAGAAGCTTTTTCGTAAACCTATGTAAAAAAAGGAGAAATGCTGAAATATGAAGTGGTTTGAGGTCTCAATTAAAACTTTGCAAGAGGCTGAGGATGCTATTTCGAATATCTTGTATGATCTTGGAGCAAACGGTGTTGTAATAGAGGATGATGAAATTTTAAAATATCCAAATTCGTGGGACTATATAGATGAAAATCAATTTCCTAAACGAAATTTTGCAATCGTTCGTGCGTATTTTCCTGAAAGTGTGAATATCTCAGAACTTATTTTCAACATTGAAGAGAGGTTAAAAGATGCTTCACAGTACCTCAATATTGGCGAGGGCAAGATTGATATTTCTGAGGTTGATGAAAAAGACTGGGCAGAAGAGTGGAAGAAGTATTATAAGCCTGTTGAAATAGGGAATATTGTCATTGTACCATCGTGGGAAAGCTACCAAAATACCAGTGGCAAGACGATTGTAAAGCTTGACCCTGGTATGGCATTTGGTACAGGTACACATGAGTCAACAATGCTTTGCTTAGAGGCAATTCAAAGATATATAAAGCCAGGGTTTGATGTAATTGATATTGGTACAGGCTCAGGGATTTTAGCGATTTCAGCAAAAAAGCTTGGAGCCAATAGAGTTTTAGCAGTTGATATAGATGATGTTGCTGTAAAGGTTGCAAAAGAAAATGCTGCTTTGAACAACATTGAAATTGAAATTAGGCAAAATGACTTAGTTTTTGGAATTGAAGAGAGGTTTGACATAGCAATTGCAAATATTATAGCTGATATAATAATAAAATTGGCAAATGATATTAAAAACGTTCTCAAAGAAGATGGGCTTTTTATCTCATCTGGAATTATTGAGGATAGACTTGATGATGTATTAAAAAGCTTTAGAGGGAATTCTTTGGAAGTAGTTGAAATCAAAAAACTTAACAGCTGGTGTTTGGTAGTAGCGAAAAAGTAAAAGTAGTATAGGGTGATAGACATTGCCTATTTTTTTTATTGAGAGCAAAGACATTGTCAATGACATTGCATATATAACAGACAAAGAAGATATAAACCACATAGTAAAAGTTTTGCGCAAAAAAGAAGGTGCTTCTGTAGAACTTTGTGATGGCATATATGATTACAAAGCTAAGATTTTGGAAATTTCAAAGGATAAAATAAAAGTAGCAATAGAAGAAAAGGTTCTCAACCAACGGGAGCCACAAAAAGATGTTTTTTTATTTCAGTGTATTATAAAAAATCAGAAGATGGATATTATAATTCAGAAAGCAACTGAGCTTGGCGTAAAAGTTTTAATTCCTGTTATTTCAAAAAGAGTTGTCATTGATATCAGCGAGAAGGAAGAAAAAAAGATAGAACGTTGGCAGAAAATTGCTAAAGAGGCACAAAAGCAGTGCTTAAGACCATATCCGCCACTGATTCAAAAACCTATTGAAATTGGTAGAGTCAAAGACTTTTTAGATGAGCTTGATCTTCTTATAATTCCATATGAGAAGAAAAATGAAGAAGTTTACTTGGATATTAATCCTAACACAAACAGAGTAGGTATATTGATTGGACCAGAGGGTGGTTTTGAAGAAGAGGAAATAAAGATTTTTAAAGACTTGCAAAAAGTCAGAATAGTCTCACTTGGAAAACGTATTCTAAGAAGTGAAACTGCAACTATTTCAGCAATTTCTATTGTCATGCATCTTCTTGGTGAGATGTGAAAGGAAGGGTAGAAGATGGTTGTATATTTTGACAATGCAGCAACAACACGCCCGTTTGATGAGGTTATAGAAGGGTTGAAAGATTTTTTGGCCCAAAATTATGGTAACCCATCGTCCTTGCATAGGCTTGGAGTCAGCGCTGAAAAGGTGTTAAAAGAGGCAAGATGGAAAATAGCTCAAAAGATAAATGTAAATCCTGAAGAAATATACTTTACATCTGGGGGTACAGAGGCAAACAATTTAGCACTAATTGGAATTGCCTTTGCTAATCACAAAAGAGGAAATAAAATAATCTCAAGCCCTGTTGAGCACCCATCAGTGTTAAGTACACTTGAGCACCTGAAAAGGTGTGGATTTGAAGTGCGCTTTTTAAAGGTTGATCAAAACGGAAATATTGACTTTGAAGAGCTTGAAAATGAAGTGGACGATAAGACAATTTTAGTGAGCGTCATGCTTGTAAACAACGAAACAGGGCATATTTTTGATGTAAAAAAGATAGCTGAAGTGGCAAAGAAGAAAAATCCAAATGTGATTGTCCACACAGATGCAGTTCAGGCGTTTATGAAGGAAAAGACCAATGCCAAAGATCTAAACGTTGATTTGATGTCAATAAGTGGGCATAAGATTCATGCATTAAAAGGGATTGGAGCCCTGTATATCAAAAAGGGAATCAACATCCAACCAATAATTTTTGGTGGAGAGCAGCAAAATGAAGTAAGACCTGGGACAGAGAATATGCCAGGTATTTTTTCGATTTATAAGGCAATTGAGGTGTATGAAAGGCTGCAAAATGAGCAGCCAAATAAGCTAAGAATGATAAAACAAAGATTTATTGAGGGGCTAAGAAATTTTGATGATGTTGTGATAAATTCACCACTTGACAATACATCTGACGCAATTTTAAATGTGTCATTTTTAGGGATTAAATCCGAGGTTCTGCTTCATACTCTTGAAAGCTATAATGTATTCGCATCGTCTGGTTCTGCTTGTTCATCAAGGGGCAGAACATATAACAAGGTTCTTTATAGCATGGGAAAATCAATGGAAATTGCACAAAGTAATATACGTTTTAGTTTTTCTTATTTGAATAACCTTGAAGAAGTTGATTACACACTTGAAGTATTGGAAAAATTGCTCAAGTTTTTGCAGAAAATAAAAAGGTAAAGGATGAATGGAATGAAGGCTATTTTAATAAGGTATGGTGAACTTGCCTTAAAAGGATTAAATCGTCCTTTGTTTGAAGACATGCTTGTGAGGAACATAAAAAGAAAACTCAAGAATCTTGAGAATATCTCAATTACGAAAGAACAAGGTAGAATATTTATTGAAAACCTCTCTGAAAATGATTTTTATTTTGCAATTGAAAGGCTGAGGAAGGTCTATGGTCTTGTTGGTTTTACTATCTGCGAAGTTGCAGAAAAACAAGTAGAGGCTATCAAATCTGCAGCTTTAAACGTTGCTCTTAATGAGATTCAAAAAGGCAAAAAAACTTTCAAAGTTGAGACAAAGAGGGCTGATAAGACATTTGAATTAAGGTCGCCAGAGCTTTCAAGACTTATTGGCGCACATATTCTTAAAAATCTTGCTGACAAATATGGTCTTAAGGTTGATGTACACAATCCTGATTTTGAGGTAAATATTGAGATAAGGGACAAGGCATATGTGTATTCATCAGAAGAAAAAGGTATTGGTGGTATGCCACTGGGCACAGGGGGCAAGGCACACCTTTTACTCTCTGGCGGGATAGACAGCCCCGTTGCAGGGTTCATGATAGCAAAAAGAGGTGTTGAAATAGAAGCGGTCCATTTTTACAGCTTTCCATATACTGGTGAGAAAGCAAAAGAAAAGGTCATTGACCTTTGCAGGGTTTTAGCTCAGTTTACAGATAGACTAAAACTTTACATTGTACCTTTTACTGAAATTCAGACTACTATCTATGAAAAGTGCAATGAGAGGTATCTTACAATTATTATGAGAAGGTTTATGATGAAGATTGCAGAAAGGATTGCTAAAGAAAACGGCGGTTTAGCACTTGTTACTGGTGAGAGTATTGGGCAGGTTGCAAGCCAAACAATGGAAAGTATCATTTGTACAAACGCTGCTGTATCAATGCCAGTTCTAAGACCTCTTATTGGCATGGACAAAGAAGAGATAATAAGAATTGCAAAGAACATTGGCACATATGACATTTCAATCTTGCCATATGAGGATTGCTGTACGGTATTTGTTCCAAAACATCCAAAGACCAAGCCAAAACTTGAAGAAGTTATTAAAGAAGAGGAAAAATTAGATGTATCATCATTGATAGAGAATGCCATTTCGAATACTGAATGGATGGTGATAGAAGATAGGTGATTTGGTTCGCCTTCAAAAATTTATGGCTGACTGTGGTGTTGCATCACGCAGAAAGTGCGAAGAGATTATTCTCCAAGGAAGAGTAAAGGTAAATGGCAGAACCATTACAGAGCTTGGCTTTAAAGTTGACCCTCAAAAGGATGAAGTCTTGGTTGATGGCAAAAAACTTGTACCAGTCCAAAAGAAGGTTTATATAATGCTCAACAAGCCATTTGGTGTGATATCTTCTGCAAAGGATGAGAAAGGTAGAAAAACTGTTGTAGACCTTGTAAAAGACAAAGTGGATGTTAGAGTTTTTCCTGTAGGAAGACTTGACTTTGACACAACAGGGCTTATACTTCTTACAAATGATGGAGAGTTTGCATATAAAGTTACACACCCCAAGCATGATATTGAAAAGACGTATATTGCACTCATTGAAGGTGTGCCAACAAAAGAAGAGATTGAGCAGTTTGAAAAAGGCCTTTTAATTGATGGAAGACTGACTTCACCAGCCAAGTTTAAAGTTTTAAAGGTTTTTAAAGGAAGGTCTCTTGTTGAGATAAAAATACACGAAGGAAGGAACAGGCAAGTAAGAAAAATGTGCGATGCAATTGGTCACAGGGTGTTAAAACTAAAGAGAGTTGCAATAGGCAAGCTAAAACTTGGCAAGCTAAAAGAAGGTGAGTTTGTTTTTTTAGATGAGAATATGGTGAACAAGGTGTTTGAAAAATAAGAATTTTTAGAAAGGAGACGGTGACATTGGTAGATGAAAGAGTAAAAATACTTGCTAAAAATCTTATAGAATACTCTGTTGAACTAAAGAGTGGTGAAAAGATTCTGATAGAACTGATTGGTGAGGAAATTGATTTGACAAAGGAGCTTATAAGGCTTTCATATCAAAAAGGCGCAATGCCGTTTTTATGGATTAAGAATCAGAGCCTATTGAGAGAACTTCTTTTAAATGCCACTGAAGATCAAATAAAAATAATCGCTGAAAATGAAAAGCAGCTCATGGAAAATATGGATGCGTATATTGGTATCAGGTCAAGTCAAAATCCATTTGAGCTAAGCGATGTGCCAGATGATAAGATGGCGCTGTATCAGAAAATCTGGTTTCGCAAAGTACACGGTGAGGTAAGAGTGCCAAAGACAAAATGGTGTATTTTAAGATACCCCAATTACTCAATGGCTCAGCAAGCAAGGATGAGCAAAGAGGCATTTGAAGATTTTTATTTCAATGTTTGCAACCTTGACTACAGAAAGATGTCAAAGGCGATGGACAAGCTGGTTGAACTTATGGAAAAAACAGATGAAGTGAGAATAGTAGGTGAAGGTACAGACCTCACATTTTCAATAAAGGGTATGAAAGCTGTAAAATGTGATGGACATATGAATATACCTGATGGTGAAGTATACACTGCACCTGTTAAAGACTCTGTCAATGGGTATATAACCTATAACACCCCTTCAAACTATGCAGGTTTTAAGTTTGAAAATATTAGGTTTGAATTTAAAGATGGAAAAATTGTAAAAGCTACTGCAAACAACACAGAAAAGCTAAATAAGATTTTGGACACAGACGAGGGTGCAAGGTATATAGGTGAATTTTCAATTGGACTAAATCCATACATTACAAAGCCTATGGAAGACACCCTATTTGATGAGAAGATAGTCGGAAGCATACACTTTACACCGGGCAGTGCTTATGAGGATGCTGACAATGGCAACAGATCAGCTGTGCACTGGGATATAGTGTTGATTCAGACCCCTGAGTATGGCGGCGGAGAAATTTACTTTGATGGAAAACTTATTAGAAAAGATGGAAGGTTTGTCATACCTGAGCTTGAAGATTTAAATCCAGAAAATCTTAAATAATTTTTTTCACAAACTAAAGTTTTCGTGAATAACATAAAAGTAGACATAAAATTTTGTAGGGTGAGAATACTTTGGACAGTTATTTTTCAGCTCAGGAGCTTGGTACATTTGCAGGAATTACAGTTGCTACAAATGTTATTGTTCAGTTTACAAAAGGTATATTCAAAAAACGGTGCAAAGATTATGTAATTAGAATCTATACCTTTTTTGTTGCATTCGTTCTATCCTTTGTTTTTATTCCACACCAAAACACATTGAAAGACATTACACTACTGATGATAAATTCTATACTAATCTGCATGGCATCATTTGGGAATTATGAGATGATAAAGGACACATATAGAAAAAGGTCTACAGACGAAAAACAAACCTAAATTATTTTAGGGGGGATGTTTTTTTGACATCCCCCTTTTTATATTCCCTTCCTTCCATCCTACTTCATTGAATTTCCTTTATTTTTCTTGACTTTGTCAGTTAGGAGGAGTTTTTGAGCTAACAAAAAATAACAAAGTCTTAATTTATGCGGGTTTTGAGAATAGAAAAATAAAAAATTTTAAAAATTGTAGTGGCAAATTATAGTCTGAAATATGCTATAAATACTTGACATTTTGAATATTTTGTGGTACAATTACTCAAAATACCTTTGAGGAGTTACCATATGTTTGTCAAAATAACTAATGCTGGCGGTTACCAGTATGTTAGATTAGTCGAAAACTATCGTGAAAATGGCAAGGTAAAACAAAGAGTGTTATTTAATTTTGGTAGACTTGATCTTCTCAAAAGTGATCCTGCTTTTAAAAACATTGTAAGAAAACTATCCGACATTGTTGAAAAAACAACTACTGGAAATACAAAAGCTGTTACTATTGAATCTGAAGAGGATGTATCGGATGCAGTTATAAAAAATTGGGGATACATTGTATTCAGAAAGTTATGGGAAGAACTTGAAATAGATAAGTTTTTAAAAGAGAGAGCAACAAAAGGGAGAAAGATAAAATTTGATGTAGACAAAGTAAGTTTTTTAATGACCATACAGAGATTGATAGAACCTATGAGCAAACTAAGAACTTATCATCAGAGAAATAAATATTTTGGATTTGAAGAGGATATAGATTTAAATCAGTTGTACAGGTGTTTAGATTTTCTTGACAGTATAAAAGAAGATTTAGAGACGTATCTGTATCAGAAAAATAGGGATTTATTTAAGATGGTAGTTGATGTAGTTTTTTATGACGTGACGACAATATACTTTGAGAGTTGTAGAGCCGATGAACTTAAAAATTTTGGTTTTAGCAAAGACAACAAGATAAATGAAGTACAGGTTGTGTTAGGGCTTTTGGTAGACAAAGAAGGCAGGCCGATAGGTTATGAACTTTTTCCTGGCAATACAATAGATAGCAAAACAATGGTAAAGATACTGAGGAAACTGAAAGAAAAATTTAGTATAGATAAGATAGTGATAGTAGCAGACAAAGGGCTCAACAGCAGATTAAATTTAAAGATGATAAAAGAAGCGGGATACGATTATATAGTAGCAAGCAGATTAAAGAATGCAAGTAAAGAAATTTTAGATGAAGTATTTAAGCAAGAAGGATATAAAAGGCTTGATGGAAAAAGTTGTTTGAATGCTGAAGAAATTTATGGAGATGAATTCAAATATAAGGTATTGGAAAGAACAAATGTTATCAAGGATGAAGAGTGTAAAGAGTTTAAAATAGAAGAGAGACTGATAATAACCTATTCAAGCAAGAGAGCTAAGAAAGACAAAGAAGACAGAGAGAGATTGGTATCAAAAGCCAAAGAGCTTTTAGAGAACAAAGGAAGTATAACAGCCTCAGAGAAAAAAGGTGCGAGGAAATATTTGAAGAAGAAATCAAAGTCAGAAGAATATGTATTGGATGAGGAAGCGATAAAACGAGATGAGAAGTTTGACGGTTACTATGCAATACAAACGAGCAAAAAGGATATGGATGTAGAAGAAGTTTTAGGAGCATATCACGATTTATGGAAGATAGAACAGTCTTTCAGAGTAATGAAAAGCTGTTTAGAAGTACGACCGATATATCACTTTACAGAAAGCAGAATAAAAGGACATTTTGTGATATGTTTTTTGGCATTTTTATTACAGAGGACATTGGAATATATTTTGAGGAAAAAAGGTAAAGGAATAAGTAGTGAAGGGATAATGAAAGCAATAGATTCAATGAATTTTATTGAAATAGAGATAAAAGGGAAGAGATATTTGATAAAGCAAAGGACAGAAGGAGGAGCTGGAGATATACTGAATGTGATGAAGATAAAGGGGCCAAAAAATTTCATTACATATGAGGAAGGCTTAGAATTTATTGGTATAAGGAAATGATGTAGTGACAAAATTGAGGTCCATATTTTGTCAATCCCAGTCCCCCCAAGCTTTTTGAGTTTCAAACTGACAAAGTCAAGTACTTCATTGAATTTCCTTTATTTTTTCATCAAGTTCTTTTAGTTCATCTGTGAGATGGCTTTTTAGTTTTGAAATCTCTTCAATCTTCGAAAACTCTTCTAACAGCATGTTTTTTGTTTCAATTGGAATGTTGAACTCCTTTAAGTTAACTAAGTTTGTGTCAAAGTATATGTCACACTTGGGAGTAAACATGTTAAATCCCCCCTTCCAATATATATTATACCCGTTGTATTATCAATATGTTCAATGTATCCACGAATACTTCAAAAATACATGTATATTTAAACTTTAAAATCTTTGCTATAATAAAAGGTAGTTTATCGCAAGAAAAGCTGTGCCTATTAAAGAATAGAAAAACATTTTTATAAGGGGAAAAAAGAGAGATGAGTGCTTTCATAGAATTTATAAATGTCAGCTTTTCATATACAAGATCGGATGGAAGCAAAAATCCTGCGTTAATTGATATAAATTTAAAGATAGAGAAAGGAGAATTTGTTTCAATTTTAGGGCTCAACGGTTCAGGGAAATCCACTTTGGCAAAGCTAATAAATGGGCTTTTAATACCCGAAAAAGGTGATGTACTGGTTGACGGTATGAACACAAAAGATGTAAGTCAAATTTGGGAGATAAGAAGAAAGTGTGGATATATATTTCAAAATCCTGATAATCAATTAGTTGCCTCGATAGTTGAAGAAGATGTCGCCTTTGGGCCAGAGAATTTAGGGTTTGAACGTGAGGAAATAATAAGGGCTGTAAATGAGGCGCTTGAAACTGTTGAGATGATTGAGTACAAAAACCACGCAACCTACAAGCTTTCTGGTGGACAAAAACAGAGGGTTGCAATTGCAGGAATTTTGGCAATGAGGCCGGAATGTATCATTTTAGATGAGCCAACTTCTATGCTTGATCCAAAAGGGCGAAAAGAGGTTATATCAACCATTTTAAGACTCAATAGGGAAGAAAAAAAGACAATAGTTTTAGTTACTCACAATATTGACGAGATGATATACAGTAATAAAGTGGTGGTTTTAGAAAATGGAAAGATAAAATATATAGGGACTCCGAAAGAGCTTTTAAAGCTTGATTGGTTTTATGAGATGGGATTTGACATGCCTCAGATTTTAAAGCTTTCTTATGAGCTTAAAAAAAGAGGGATTGATATCGATGGTGAAATCTGGACAGTTGATGAAATGGAGAGATTTTTATGTTCATTGAGATGAGAGATGTTGAATATGTGTATGGTTATAAAACACCATTTGAAAAAAAGGCATTATCTGAGGTTAACCTCACAATCTCAAAAGGCGAATTTATTGGAATAATAGGAAAAACAGGTTCGGGAAAATCAACTCTTGTTCAGCTTATGAATGGACTCCTTGTACCTCAGCGGGGAGACGTCATTGTTGATGGAATAAATACCAAGGAGAAAAAGAAAGTAAAAGAGATTCGAAAAAGAGTTGGGCTTGTTTTCCAATATCCTGAATATCAGCTTTTTGAAGAGACGGTATATAGAGACATTGCATTTGGACCAAAGAATTTAGGGTTTTCTGATGAAGAGATTGAAAAGAGAATAAAAGAGGTATGTGAACTTTTAGAAATACCTAATGCTCTTTTGGAAAAGTCACCGTTTGAGCTGTCGGGCGGACAAAAGCGAAGGGTTGCAATTGCCGGAATTTTAGCAATGGACCCTGAATGCTTGATCTTGGATGAGCCCACTGCTGGGCTTGATATGAGGGGAAGAAAAAGAATATTCAATATTATAGAAAGGCTTCATCGAGAAATGAAAAAAACTATAATTCTCATTTCACACAATTTAGAAGATGTTGCTGCTTTGTGTGAAAGAGTGATTGTGTTAAATAGCGGAAAAATCTATTTTGACGGTTCGAAACATGAGATATTTGAGAATATCCAGCTTTTAGAAAAAAGCGGTTTGATTGCGCCAGATATATTGTATCTTCAGCACAGGCTTAAAATGAGAGGATTTAAAATTGAAAGGTTTGAGTACAGAATAGAAAATGTTGCTGACATGATTGTGAAAAATATAGCAGGAAATATTACAAAAGAAGGTGGCGAAGAATAATGGTTGACTTTGTAATCGGTCAGTACGTCAAAAGAGATTCATTTGTGCACAACCTTGACCCACGGACAAAGATAATAATCTTGGTATTTTTCTGTATCTCTATCTTTGTAGTAAATAATTTTTGTGGATATGTATTTTTATTTGCTTTAATAGTATTGTGGACAATCTTTTCAAAGACAAACCCAATATTACTTTTGCGTGGCACAAAACCTGTGTTTATTTTAATTCTGATAACTGTCATTTTTAACCTTTTTTTGACCCAAGGAAGGCCAGTGGTAAGGTTTTTAGGTCTGACAATTACAGACAAAGGGATAATTCTCTCATCATTTTTAGTAATAAGACTTCTACTACTTGTATTTTCTACCAGCTTGCTCACTCTTTCAACCTCCCCAATTGAGATAACCGATGCTTTAGAAGAACTATTAAAACCTTTGAAAAAGCTTAAGTTTCCTGTACATGAGATCTCAATGATGATGTCAATTGCTTTGAGATTTATCCCTACAATCTATGAAGAGACAGACAAGATTATGAAAGCTCAAATGTCAAGAGGGGCTGATTTTGAAAGTGGAGGACTTATGAAAAAGGCAAGGTCACTTTTACCACTTTTGATTCCACTTTTTATGTCAGCATTTAAAAGAGCAGATGAACTTGCAATTGCCATGGAAGCTCGATGCTATCGAGGCTCAGAAGGTAGAACAAAACTAAAAAAACTTCAATATTCAATAAACGACTATATTTCCTTTTTAATAGCAGCAATTTTAATGGTTTTGGCTATAATGGTGAGGTGAGTTCTTTTGAGAAACATTCTTCTAACAATTGAATATGATGGAACAAACTATTTTGGTTGGCAAAAGCAGCCAAACAAAAAAACAGTCCAAGGTGTTATTGAAGATGCAATAAAAAAAATTACAGGTGAAGATGTAAATCTTGTTGGGTCAGGTCGTACAGATAGAGGAGTACATGCTTTGGGGCAAAAGGCAAATTTCAAAACAGAAAGCAAAATTCCAACAGAAAAGTTTCCACTTGCTCTTAATTCAGTCCTTCCAAATGATATCTCAATAAAAGATGCTGCTGAGATTTCACTTGATTTTTCAGCACGCTACAGTGCCAAGCAAAAGACGTACAAATATTTGATTTACAACCACAAAACAAGACCTGCTATTTTACGAAATTATGTTTATCACTTTCCATATGAGCTTGATATAGCTTCGATGCAAAAATCTTGTGAGTATTTCATTGGAGAATATGACTTTAGCAGCTTTTGCTCAAGTGGCAGTGAAACAAATTCAAAGGTACGTCGCATTTTTAACTGCTATTTAACATCCGAAAATGACTGTATTGCAATATACATCTCTGCCAATGGATTTCTCTACAATATGGCAAGAATAATAGCAGGAACAATCTTAGATGTAGGTGTGGGGAAAATAAAACCAACTGATATTCCTCTCATAATAGAGAGCAGAGACAGAACCAAAGCTGGCAAAACTCTTCCACCATGGGGACTCTATCTTGTGGATGTTGTTTACTAAACTTCTCTATAAAGCACAGAGAAAAATAAAATGGTGGGGATAATAGGACTCGAACCTATGACCTCTTGCATGTCAAGCAAGCGCTCTAACCAACTGAGCTATATCCCCACCACTGAATTATTTAACTTTTGCAGTATGTATTATAGCATAGATTTTTAAAATTTGCAAATAGAATAATATAGTTGAAATGCTTAATTTTAGCTAATTAGATGGAGAGGTTGAAGATGAAACAAATTCTTAAGTCCTTAGGGATTTTGATTGGAGGTATAATTATAGCATTTACGATATTAGAGCTTATAATTATCTTTTTTGGTGTAAATAGCAAACCTAAAAAATCTGATGCTATTATTGTATTGGGCTGTGCTGTATATGGAGACTTTCCAAGTCCTTTTTTTAAAGCAAGACTGGATGAAGCTCTAAGACTTTACAACAAAGGATATGGTCGGTACATAATAGTCTCTGGTGGGAAAGGACTGGGAGAGAATATTTCGGAAGCAGAGGCAGGTAAAGAATATCTTAGTGCAAGGGGAGTGCCATCTGAGTTTATTCTCATTGAAAATAAATCTTTCTCTACTTATGAGAATTTGTTATTTTCTAAAAAACTTATGAATAAATACTCTCTAAAAAGTGCAGTGATTGTATCAAATAAATTTCACTTAAAAAGAGCAAGTATAATTGCCAAAAAAGTTGGAATAAAAGCAAGTTTTTCTGGGGTTTATGTAGGTCAATATCTTTATGAAGAAGTCCATGGCTTTTTGCGAGAAGTGCCAGCGGTTTTGTATACATACTTCATATACTTAAGGCAATGAGCGGTTTATAAAAGTGAGGGCATATTGACATTATCCAGCTACTTATGATATTCTTATAAAGGTAAAAAAGAAGTAGAAGTCTATCGCTTCTCACCTATCCGACAATATAATGTCGGAAGGTCAATAGGGGATTTGAGCCATAAAATGGGCTCAAAGTACGCCTAGTGGGTGGATAGACTATGCTTCTATCCACTTTTTGTTTAAATCAGAGTGGAGTATTTATTTTTTTGGGAGGTGTTCCAATATAAATAATAGAGATTTGCCCATTAATGAGCAAATAAGAGATAAAGAGGTAAGGGTTATTGATGAGAATGGTGTCCAACTTGGTATTATGAGTATCAAAGAAGCACTGAGGATTGCTGAGGAGAAAAAACTTGACCTTGTTAAGATTGCTCCTCATGCAAACCCACCTGTGTGCAAGATAATGGACTATGGAAAGTACAAATTTGAGCTTGCCAAAAAGGAAAAAGAGGCAAAGAAGAATCAGAAGGTTATTAATGTAAAAGAGGTAAGACTTACCACTACAATTGAAGACCATGACTTTAATGTCAAAGTAAAAAATGCTATCAGGTTTTTGCAAGATGGTGACAAGGTAAAGGTTTCGATTCGCTTTAGGGGTAGAGAGATTTTGCATCCTGAAATTGGTGAGGAAATAATAAACAAATTTATTGAAATGGTCAAAGATTATGGAGTAGTTGAGAAAAAGCCAAAACTTGATGGTAAAAACATTACAGCTATTATAGCACCAAAACAGCAATAGAAATTTTCAGGTAAGGAGGTGTAAGAATGCCAAAATTAAAAACGCATAGAGGTCTTGCTAAAAGAATCAAAGTAAGTGGAAATGGGAAATATCTTAGAAAGAAAGCTGGAAAAAGTCATCTTTTGAGTGGCAAGTCAAGAAAGAGGAAGAGAAACTTGAAAAAGACAGTTGTTGTTGACTCAACAAATGTAAGAGCAGTAAAGAAACTTTTGCCATATCTGTAAAAACTAAATAATTAAACGGGAGGTAATTGTCATATGAGAATAAAGAATAGTGTTTGGGCAAGAAAAAGACACAAAAAGTGGTTAAAACTTGCAAAGGGTTATTGGGGTGCAAAGAGTAGGGTATTTAAACAGGCTCATATTGCTGTTATGAGGTCATTAAGATATGCATATATCGGTAGGAGACTCAGGAAGAGAGATTTCAGAAGACTTTGGATAACAAGAATAAATGCAGCTGCAAGACAAAATGGATTAACATACAGCAAATTTATCAATGGTCTTAAAAAGGCAGGAATCAGCTTAAATAGAAAGGTTTTGGCTGACATGGCCGTAAACGACCAAAAAGCTTTTGCTGAGCTTGTTGAGATAGCTAAAAAGCAAATAAATGGTTAAGACAATCTTAAAAAGTAAAGGTGTAAAAGCTGAAAAATGCCTAAAAGTAGGAGAATTGAGGTTATCACAAGTAAAGAGAATGAGAGTATAAAAAGATTAAAAAAACTCCATGAAAAAAAATACAGAGAGGAACTTAAAGCTTTTTTAATAGAAGGTGTAAAAGTAGTTAACGAAGCTTTGGATAATGTATCAGAGACCATAAACCTTGTAGTATTTTCACAAGAAGCAATCCAGAAATATGGGGAGTTTTTTGATAAGTGCATAAATCTTCTAAATTCTGGCAAACTGAGACGACTTGTGCAAGTGCCAGAAAAGATTTTTGAACATATCAGCACAACTACAACACCACAAGGGGTTTTGGCAGAATGTTCATTTTTCGACAAAGGGTTAGATGTCTTAAATCACCATAATAGAGTTGTTGTTATTGACTGTGTTCAAGACCCAGGCAATTTAGGAACAATTATAAGATGTGCTGATGCATTTGGCTTCGAGTGCATTGTGACACTGGATGGTACAGTAGATGTGTACAATCCAAAAGTTGTTCGCTCAGCGATGGGTTCGATATTTCATATAGATATCGTAAGAGAAACAAAGAAAGAAGAGTTGTTGGAAACTTTAAGGGAAAAAAGGTTTGCTTTATACGTCACAACTCCGCATGGAAATGTTGATATATCAACGCTCTCTGTTGATAATAGGTTTGCAATAGTAATTGGCAGCGAATCAAGAGGCATTGATGCTGCTTTTTTAGAAAATGCGACAAAGAAGGTTAAAATCTCTATGCCGGGCAAGGCAGAGTCATTAAATGCTGCAGTGGCAGCTGCAATTGTGCTATACGAGCTTAGAAAAAAATAAAAACTTCAAAGCCTTCATCCAAAACTCTTGAAATGGATGAGGGCTTAAAAATTAATTATAAGGTGGGAACTTTAATATGAATGATAAGACTCAACACTTTTCATTTGAGGATGGTATGGAAAAAAAGGTGAAAGAGATCTTGAGTGAGGTATACAGTGCTTTGAAAGAAAGGGGTTATAATCCGATTGCTCAGCTCGTTGGGTATTTAATATCTGGTGACCCTACCTATATTACTAACCATAAGAATGCTCGTTCAATTATAAGGAGAATTGAAAGGGATGAAATACTGGAGGAGATTGTTAAGTTTTATATTGACAATAATATTGAGTAGCGCTTTTTTTACTACTTGTCTTTCGATGAATTTTTTCAAATTTGAAACCAAAGTTTTTAGCAATTCTGACTTTTATGAGTATATAAAGAAAGCTCTGGAGAACAAAAAAAGCGGATTTGTAACAATTGTTGTATTAAAAGATCCAAAGAATTCTTTGAGTGTCAGATATTATCTTGAGAAAAACGGCATAAATTTGGAAAAAGGCAAAGTAGCCGTTAATACCGATAATAAAGGTTTATTTTTTTTATACAGTGGCGATGGTAGGCTTGCATTTGTTTTTGAAAGTAATTTAAAAAACGGCTTTTGGACAGAAAAGTCAGCTGATACAAAAAGAAAAGGGCTTGTATTAGAAAGAGAGTTTTTAGGGCTTATAAAAGACTACAAAAAAAGTAGTAGCGTTCCTGTTTCGAAAAGCTTTGTTATAAAATTGTGGCGACTTTTTTGGATTTTGAATTATCAGTTGCAATATTTAAATAGCTTTTTGATATTCTTATTTGCTATCATAATTGTCTTTTCGGTGCTGGGTGCGATAATTTTTCTGTCAAAACCAAATGAAAAGTACAATAAGTTCTTTTTAAAATTCATACCAATGACTGTAGTTTTAGGGTATATATTTGTTATCTACTCTCCCTTACTTATTTTGAAGATAAACAATATTTTTTTATTTTTAGCAATATTCTTTTTAACAGCGCTTGTCACTTCTTCTCTTGGTTTAAAAATTTCACAGCTTTTATGTTCTCTTTTTGGAATATTTTCAATCTTGGGTCAGGCGTTTTTATTCGACAATATTCTACAGCTTTTATCAACAGCAGGATATCATCCTTCGTTTGCAAATAGATTCTATGGGATTGGAAATGAGTTTTTTGCGTATTTAATGGGTTTCGTATTTATATTATCAATTGTTAGCAATATGTCTTTCAGGAATCTATTTGTAACTTTATTCTTGAGTGCCTTTGTTTTGATAATTCCATATTATGGTGTAAATTTTGGGGGATTTTTATCTATCGTAGCTGGGATTACAGTATTTTTACTCTTCAAAACAAGAGAGAAAATCAAAGTGTTAGCAGCACTATTTGCTTTTGTGCCACTTGCTTTGATTTTAATTTTGAAAAATAGTTATGTATATAAAGCATTTGCAAGTTTTGATACTCTTTTTTCTATCGCAAAAAGAAAAATGCTTATGAATCTTTCCTATCTTTTTCAGTACCCTGCAACAATATTACTACTTTTGGCTTTTGTGGTATTATTCTTGCTCATTGTTCAAAAAAGATTCAATATACTGTCTTTAACAGAAAAGCATAGAGAGATATTTACACTATTTTTTATAATTGGACTTTTTGCATACTTTTTTAACGACTCCGGCATAATAATTGTAGCTTTGCTTCAGGGTTTTCTTGGCGTTGGAATATACTATTCAAAGATGGTGAATGAATATGGAGTACGTTAAATTAGGCAATACCTCCCTTGTTGTGAGCAAGCTCTGTTTTGGGACACTTACAATTGGTCCTCTTCAGAAGAATCTTTCTATTGACGAGGGAGCAGAGCTTTTAGCGTATGGCTATCAAAAAGGGATTAACTTTGTGGATACAGCCGAGCTTTATGATACATACAAATACATAAAGAGGTCTATTGAGATAAGTGAAAAAAGACCAGTGATATCGACAAAATCATATGCTTATGATAAAAAGACTGCAGAGGCCTCTTTAAAAAAGGCTATATTAGAGCTAAATGTAGATTACATAGATTTGTTTATGCTCCATGAGCAAGAGGGTGATCACACAATCAAAGGGCATTTTGAGGCGATAGAGTATTTTTTAAAAGCAAAGGAGAAAGGTTATATAAAGCATTTTGGCATTTCAACTCACTATGTAAAAGCAGTGAAGGACTCTTTGAAATATCCAGAGATTGAGGTAATACATCCAATATTTAATTTCAAAGGCATTGGAATTGTTGATGGTACAATTAATGAAATGATTGAGGCAGTAAAAGAAGCATACCACAGGGGCAAAGGAATCTTTGCTATGAAAATATTTGGCGGTGGAAATTTACTTTCAGATTTCAAAAATGCACTTGAGTTTGTGTTTAACTTTCCGTATCTTCATTCTGTCGCGGTGGGAATGCAAAGTAAATTTGAAATTGATTACAACGTAAAATGTTTTGAAGAAAAGAAGATATACTTAGACGATAAACTGGTTGAAAATATAAAAACAAAAAGACTCCATGTAGAAAGCTGGTGTGAAGGATGTGGAAGATGTGTTGAACATTGTCATCAAAGGGCGCTTAGAATAAAAGATGGAAAGGTAATTGTGGATTATACAAAGTGCTTGTGTTGTGGATATTGCAGTAGATATTGCAGTGTCTTTGCGCTCAAGATAATTTAAAAAAAATTTTGTGCAGGTGATTTGAACTTGAGGATTTTGTGCCTTGATATAGGAAGCAGGAGGATTGGAATTGCAATATCTGATCCACTTAAGCTGACTGCCCAGCCTCTTTGTGTGCTTGACATTCAGAAAGAGAATTTATACTCTTGCCTTGATAAAATTTTTAATGAATATCAGATAGAAAAAATTGTAATTGGATACCCTGTAAGCAAGTTTCATCCAGATAAGACTACAGAGAAACTCCAAAAGATTGATGAGATATGTAGTGAGCTTGAGAGAAGGTATAAAGTGGAAATTACCAAGTGGGATGAGAGGTTTTCTACAAAGGCTGTTGAAAGGATACTTAAGGAAGAAAATGTGTCGTGGCAGAAGAGGAAAAAGGTGGTCGACAAGCTTGCAGCTGTTTATATCCTTCAAGGCTATCTTGATTTTATAAATTCTTAAGATACCTCTGAAATGTTGATTTTCTAAGTTTTAAATGTTATATTAGAGATAAAATCCAAGTAGAAAAGCGAGTGATTTTCTTGGATATTGAAAAGATTAAAAGAGAAATAGAGGAGTTAAAAAGACAGAAAAATGCGATAATTGTTGCTCATAACTATCAGATTGATGAGATTCAGGAGATAGCAGATTTTGTGGGTGACTCGTTTTATCTGAGCAAAGTGTGTGCAGAGCGTACAGAAGATGTAATAGTATTTTGTGGTGTGCATTTTATGGCAGAAAGTGCCAAAATTCTATCACCACAAAAAAAGGTTCTTTTACCAGAGATAGATGCTGGCTGTCCGCTTGCTGATATGATAACTGAGGAAGATGTTGATAGCTTGAAAGAAAAATATCCAGACTATTCAATTGTGTGTTATATAAATTCACCTGCAGCTGTAAAAGCAAAGTCAGATGTCATTTGCACCTCATCAAATGCGGTAAAAATTGTAAGAAATTTTCCAAATGATAAAATTATCTTTTTGCCAGACAAAAATTTAGGCAGCTTTGTGAAAAAACAGGTACCCGAAAAAGACATAATCTTGTGGGAAGGTTTTTGTATTACTCATTACAAAATAAAGAAAGAAGATGTACTAAAGGTCAAAGAAGCTTATCCAGAGGCACTGCTTTTGGTTCATCCTGAATGCAGACCGGAAGTTGTTGAACTTGCTGATTTTGTTGGTAGCACAAAGCAGATTATTGATTTTGCCACTTCTTCAAATGCAAAGGAGTTCATAATTGGTACTGAGATGGGAATATTGTACAGTTTGAAAAAACGAAATCCTGATAAAAAGTTTTATATTCTCCATCCGGGAATGATATGCCCTAATATGAAGAAAAATACTTTAGAGTCTGTAAGAAATGCTCTTTTGTATGATAGATATGAGATTAATGTTGAAGAAAATATTATAGAAGGGGCAAGAAAAGCTCTTTTGAAGATGCTTGAGCTCAGCTAAATAGAATTGGGGATGGTCAATTTGGTTGAGTTTAAAAGATATTGTGTTGATTTTGATACAAAAAGTGATGATGTGTTAAAGTTTGATGTTGTTATCGTGGGAACAGGTGTTGCAGGGCTTTATACAGCAATTAACCTTGATAGGTCATTAAAAGTTGCTCTTATAACAAAGGAAAATATCCAAATTAGTAACACAACCTTGGCTCAGGGTGGAATTGCAGCTCCTTTGAGCCAAGATGACAGCCCTGACATTCACTACATGGATACAATTAAAGCAGGTGCAGGGCTTTGTGATACTTATATGGTAAGAATCTTAGTTGATGAAGCAATTGAGAATATAAACATTTTGCTTAAGATGAACATACCGTTTGATTTGGATGACGAAGGAGAGATTGTATTAGGACAAGAAGGTGCGCATAGCAGGCGAAGGATTGTACATGCAAGTGGTGATGCAACAGGAAGGATAATCTCAGAACATCTTGGACTGAAGTTGAAATCATATAATAACGTGACAGTGTTTGAAAATACCTTTCTTGTTGATATATTGACTGATGACGATAGAGCAATTGGAGTTTTACTTAAAAGAAAAGATAAAAATCTGATAATATTTGCAAGATATATCGTACTTGCATCTGGTGGTTATGGGTATTTATACAAGTACACTACCAACCCTGAAGTAACAACTGGAGATGGTTGCGCAGCAGCTCTGAGGTGTGGTGCAAAATTAGTTGATATGGAGCTTGTGCAGTTTCATCCAACAGTATTATATCATGAAAAGAACAAGAGTTTTTTAATTTCAGAAGCTGTGAGAGGCGAAGGAGGAATTCTTTATAATATCTACAATGAAAGATTTATGCCAAAATATCATCCACAAGCAGAGCTTGCACCACGCGATGTTGTTTCAAGGTCAATATATTTTGAGATGAAAAGAACAAACTCACACAACGTGTTTCTTGATATAACTCACCTTGACAGTCAGTTTATTAAAAAGAGATTTCCAAATATATACAAGACATGCTTAGAGCTTGGTTTGGATATAACAAAAGAGAAGATTCCTGTTGCACCTGCTCAGCATTACAGTATGGGTGGGGTTTTATCAGATGAATTTGGAAGAACTACAATTGATAACTTGTTTGTATGCGGTGAGGCTGCAGGGACGCGCGTACATGGTGCAAATAGACTTGCTTCAAACTCGCTCTTAGAAGGCTTGGTTTTTGGAAAAAGAATAGCAGAGTATATCAATAGCAGAAATATTGGAGAAGTAAAAGAAAAAGATGTACATTATTTCTCTAAAGATTCTGAAGAGTTTAAAGGAGATGTAATTTCTGAGATAGAAATTTTAAGATCAAAGATGAGTGAATTTGCTGGAATTGTCAGAAATAATGAAGGGCTTGAAAATTTAATTAGCTATATTTTAGATAAATTATCTACTTTGAGCAAAGTAAAACTTCAGACTCCGAAGCAAATAGAGTATTACAACATGCTTTTGATTGGATATACAGTGGTATCTGGTGCGTTGATGAGAAAAGAGAGCAGAGGCTCTCATTACAGAGAAGACTTTCCTTATCAGGACGATGTTAATTGGAAAAAGCACCTGGTGTTCTCTCTAAGTGGATGGGAGGTATTAGAATAGATGTTAAATTTTTTAATAGTCGATAAGCTTATCAAGGAAGCATTGATAGAAGATATGCCATATGGAGATATAACAACAGACCTGTTAATACCTCAAGACAGTATATCCTCAGCAGATTTAGTTGCAAAAGAAGAAGGAATTTTATGTGGTATTGATGTTGCCAAAAGAGTGTTTGAGATATTGGATGAGAATATAGAGTTTGAAAAGGTAAAATCAGATGGTGAGATTATTAAAAAAGGTGATGTTTTAGCAAAGATTAATGGAAATACTCGTGCAATTTTAAAAGGTGAAAGGTTAGCATTAAACCTTCTTCAACGAATGAGCGGGATTGCAACCGCAACATATAAGCTTTCGCAGAAGATAAAAAGCTATAAAGCGTGTGTTACAGATACAAGAAAGACAGTGCCGCTTTTGAGAATGCTTGACAAGTACGCAGTTTTTGTTGGTGGTGGGAAAAACCATAGGTATTCCTTGTCTGATGCTGTTTTGATAAAAGACAACCATATCAAAGCTGTAGGGAGTATAAAAGAGGCAATAAAAAGAGCAAGAGAAAACATACCTCACACAATGAAAATAGAGGTTGAAGTAAGGACAATGAATGAATTTGAAGAAGCACTTGAAGCAGGTGCTGATATTATCATGCTTGACCACTTTGGGCTTGATGATATGAAAAAAGCTGTAGAAGTAGCATCAGGGAAGGCTTTGATTGAGGCATCTGGCAACATAACATTGGAGAATATCGAGGAGATTGCAAAAACAGGGGTTGACATTATATCAGTCGGTAGCATTACTCACTCTGTAAAAAGTCTTGATATTAGTCTTGACTTTGCAGAAATGTGAAAAAAATTTTTGGGGGCTATATAATGATTAAAAAAGTTTTCTGTCCGCTTGATTGTTTTGACAGCTGTGCAATTTTGGCAGAAGTACAAGATGGTAGAGCTTTAAAACTTTCGGGTAGCAAAGACCATCCCATTACTCAGGGTTTTTTGTGCAAAAAAGGTTATAGACTGCTGGACAAAGTTTACTCTGAAGAGAGAGTAAAAAAGCCTCTTTTGAGAGTGAAAAACGATTTTCACGAGGTTGACTGGAATACTGCACTTGATCTGATAGCAGAGAGAATAGAAGAAATTTTGAAAAAATACAAATCAAGTGCTATTTTGTACTACAGTGGCGATGGATACGAAGGATATTTAAAAAATATAGAGAGGCTATTTTTTGATTACTTGGGTGGAGCTACATATTCTGAAGGTAGCCTTTGTTGGGGTGCTGGCTTGCTTGCGCAAAAGGCAGACTTTGGAAATTCGCTTTGTCATTCACCTTTTGATTTGTTCAATTCTAACTGGATTGTGCTGTGGGGAAGGAATGCACAATGGACAAACCTACACCTTTATTATCTTGTTTTAAAGGCTAAAAAACAAGGCAAAAAGGTAATGGTGATTGATATATACAAATCTCCTACTTTTAAAATTGCTGATATAGGAATTGTGATAAAACCATCTTCTGACTCTTATCTTGCTTATGGAGCAATTAAGTATATAATTGAAAACGGCAAAGAGGATAGAGGTTTTATTGATAATCATTCTATTGGGTTTGAAGAAGTAAAGAAAATTGCCGAAAGTCTTTCATATAAAGAGGTTGAAGAAAAATGTGGGATATCGAAAGAAGTAATTGAACAAGTTGCACAGGTTTATTTACAAAAGCCTGTTTCAACCTTTATTGGCTATGGACTACAGAGATATACAAATGGTGTTAATACAGTCAGGACAATTGACTATCTTGTTGCAATTTCTGGAAATGTAGGCATAAAAGGTGGCGGTGCGAATTTTGCTCACAGGTTTACGCAAAACCTTGAGCCAGTTTTCAAAGATGATATAAGGGCTGTGAATAAGCGTTTTTATAATAGAGCAAAACTTGGAGAGTATCTCAAGAGTTTATCAGATCCGCCAATTGAATTTGTTTATATCTCGGCAGGAAATCCTGTTTCGCAATGTCCTGATTCTGACTTGGTGTTCAGGGAACTTCAAAAAAGGTTTGTTGTCAATGTAGATATGTTTTTGACAGCAACCTCTTATGCCTCTACCTTAATTTTGCCTGCAGCAAGTTTTCTGGAAAAGGAAGATATATTCATCCCGAATATGTGGCATGACTATGTAGGCATTTCAGAAAAGGCTATTGAGAAGATAGGTGAAGCCAAGTCAGAGGTTGAGATAATAAATGAGCTTGCAAAGAGGCTAAATCTTGATTTTCCTATAAAATCCGAAAAAGAGTGGGTAGATGTTGTAAAACAGCACCTTGAGAGAAACCTGAATATAAAACTTGAAGGCCATTTTACAAGAGGCTGTGCAATCGATGTGCCATGGGAAGACAGAGTATTTTTGACAAAGAGCAAAAAATTTGAGTTTAAGAGTGAAGAATTAGGAGTAGCTGTACCGGCTTTGGATTGTACTCAAAAACCTTTGAAAAATCAGCTAAGACTTGTTACAATTCACTCTGACAAGACACTACACTCACAAGAGTTTTTTGAAAGAAAAAAGCTTGCTTATATCAATCCTCTTGATGCAAAGAGGTTAAACATTTCAGACAGGGATAGAATTTTAATATACAATGGATGTGGAGGTTTTATTTTGGAGGCTTGTATAAGCGAAAATGTTGGCAGAGGATTTATAATTGTTGAAGAGGGATTTCAAAATGAAAAGATTGAGACAATAAACTCTTGTCTTTTTGGTTTTACAGCTGAAAAAGACTCCCAGGCTGCTTTTAATTCTAATTTTGTGTTTGTCAAAAAGGTGGCAACATGAAAAATCTATTTGTACTTGCAGGTGGAAAATCAAGCCGGCTTGGTTTTGACAAGCTAAACATAACTATTTGTGGGAAGAACGTTGTTGAGATAATAGACCAAAACATAGGAGATTTATTTGATCAAAAATTTATTGTTGTGAAAGAAGAAAAAGTCTTAAAGTTAAAAAATTTTAAAGTGATAAAAGATGCACTTAAAATTGATGCACCTGTGGCAGGAGTTATTACAAGTTTGATATATTCTCAAAGCGATAAAAATTTTATTTGTGCATGTGACATGCCGTTTATAAATAGAGAATTGGTAAGGTATATGCTACAGTTTGAAGGATATGATGCAGTTGTGCCATTTTACAATGGCTATTTTGAACCTTTATGCTGTGTGTATAGCAAAACATTTTTAAAAAGTGCACTTGAATGTGTTAGCAAAGGGATACTATCGCTTAACTTTGCACTAAAAAATTCAAATATAAAAAAGATAGAGCTAAATGAAATACTACAATTTGATAGCATGTTAATGAGCTTTAAGAATATAAACACTATACAAGATTTGGAGGAGGCAAATGAGCAGTTTAAAAGTGCGTTTGCCGAGCATGTTTGATTTGAGTGAGATAGATGTATCAAGGGATTTGATAGAGAAAAAAATTGATATAGAGATTGAAACTCAAGAATTTTTTGAATATGTAAACTCTAAGATAAACGTTGACAGAATTGGTGAGGTTGTATTTGCTGTAAAAGATGGTGATTTTATTTTGCTTGTAAGGCAGGATAAGTACCCTCAAGGTTTGTACAGAGTACCATCAGGTGGGATTGGAATTGGTGAAAAAGTGGTTGATGCCTTGAAAAGAGAAGTAAAAGAGGAGCTTGGGATTGATGTTCAAGAGTTTTCTTTGATAGGTGTTATCGAGTACAATCTTTGTTATAAAGACAAATCATATAAGTTTTTCTCTTTCGTCTTCTTAATAGATGATTACAAAAAAGACAGCTTTGCAGAAACTGATGGAGAGATTTCTGAAGTTTTGCCTGTTGAAGTGCCAAGGATAAAAGACTATTGCGATATTATTGAGCAGCAGAGCGGTTTTTGGAAAGACTGGGCAAGATTGCGCTACCATTCTACTTATCTTGTATATGAGTACCTGACACAAAAGAGAATAAAATAAAGAGGTGTTTTTGTTCAGATGGCAAAGGTGTTCCTGGCAAAAGGAAAAGGCTTGAGAGTTGAAAATGGACATCCTTGGGTATTCAGACATGAGGTTGAAAGAATAGATGGGGAGTTTGAAGATGGCGATATTGTGGAGGTTTATAATTTCAAAAATAAGTTTGTTGGTAAAGGTTTTATAAACTCAAAATCACAAATTTTAGTAAGAATTCTTACAAGGAAAAACGAAGAGATTAACATGGATTTTTTCAGAAAAAGAGTTCAAGATGCGTGGGAGTATAGAAAGAGTATAGGATACGTTAATAATTGCAGACTTATTTTTGCAGAAGCTGATTTTTTGCCGGGACTTATTGTTGACAAATTCGGCGATGTTCTGGTTATGCAAACACTTTCAAAAGGTGTTGACAGATACAAGGATAAGTTGGTAGATATATTAGTTGATGTGGTAAATCCAAAAGCAATATATGAGAGAAATGATGCAAAGGTACGAGAGATTGAAGGGCTTGAGCTTAAGAAAGGCTTTTTGTATGGAAAGTCTTCTACAGAGGTTGAGATAGAAGAAAATGGTATAAAGATGATTGTTGACATAGAGAATGGACAAAAGACAGGGTATTTTTTGGACCAAAAAGAAAACAGGGTTGCAATCAGAAATTTTGTAAATGACAAGACTGTTCTTGATTGTTTTTGTCATACAGGCGGTTTTACAATAAATGCTGCAAAGTTTGGGGCATCTAAAGTCATTGGAGTTGACATTTCAGATACAGCAATTGAGCAGGCAATGAAAAATGCGAAACTGAACGGTGTTGAAAGCAAATGTGAGTTTGTGGTTGCTAATGTCTTTGACTATTTGAATGAACTTGATGACAAAAAGGAAAAGTACGATGTTGTGATTCTGGACCCGCCTGCTTTTGCTAAAAGTATTCATACAATTGAAAATGCGAAAAGAGGATATAAAGAGATAAACTTAAGAGCTATGAAAATACTCAAAAAAGGTGGTATTTTAGTCACATGTTCATGTTCGCACTATATGAAGCCAGATTTGTTCTTTGAGGTAATAAAAGATGCAGCAAAGGATGTAAAAAAGACTTTGAGAATGATTGAGTATAGAACACAGGCAAAAGACCATCCGTATCTTATAAATTATGAAGAATCACTATACCTAAAGTGCTTTATATTCCAAGTTTTATAGAGCTTGAAGAGGAGGTAAATTCAGAAGTTGAACTTGCCAGAAGAATTTTTGTCAAAGATGAAAAGGATTTTGAAAGAAGAGTTTGAGGATTTTGTAAAGGTGTATGATTTTGATAGTTACAAAGGATTTAGGGTAAATACTGCAAAGGTTTCGGTTGATGAATTCATGAAGCGGATTGGTATAGAGTTTGAAAAAGTTCCATGGTGTGAAGATGGGTTTTATGTCAACGATGAAATTAGACTGAGTAAACACCCTTACTATTTTGCTGGACTTATCTACATCCAAGAGCCATCGGCAATGTTTCCTGTTGAGGCTTTAGATGTAAAAGAAGGTGAAAAGGTTTTAGATTTGTGTGCAGCACCAGGCGGCAAGACAATCCAGATTGCAGCAAAGATTGGACCAAATGGTATGCTTGTTTCAAATGATGTCAAACCAACAAGGATAAAGGCACTTGTTAAGAATGTAGAAAATCTTGGAGTTACAAATGTTGTAATTTTGAATAACAGGCCAAAAGAAATAGCTGAAAGCTATGGTGCATACTTTGACAAAATTTTGGTTGATGCACCTTGTTCTGGTGAAGGAATGTTTCGCAAAGACCCAGCTGCTTCTAAAAAATGGACTTCAAATCATCCACAAAAATATGTTAATTTGCAAAGAAGTATTATGACAGAGGTAGATGAACTTTTAAAGGTAGGGGGAGAAATAGTTTACTCTACTTGTACATTTGAGCCAGAAGAAAATGAGGGGATAATTGACTGGTTTTTGAAAAAACATAAAAACTATGAGGTGGTTGAGATAAAAAAATACCCAGGATTTTCTGATGGACTCGCAATAAATGGAAATATGGAGCTTAAAAAGGCTGTTAGAATCTATCCACACAAAGTTAAAGGTGAAGGGCATTTTATATGTAAGCTGAAGAAGGTAAAAGAAAGTGGCAATGAATGGGTTTTTGAACCGAAAAGATATCAAGTTGACAAAAGTGATTTAGAGATTTTTGAAAGATTTTGCCAAAAGCACTTTGATATAGATTTTAAAATGTTTGAAAACAGGGTATTTTATAAAAAGGCTGACAAGCTTTATTTAGGATATGAAGGACCGTTTGACAAAATTACTCCTATAAGAAATGGGCTTTTGCTTGGAGAGGTTTACAAAGGGAGGTTTTATCCTTCAGCGCACCTTATCTCAAGTCTTAAGTTCGAGAATTTAAAAAAAGCAATCAACTTTTCTGTAGATGATGAAAGGCTAATTAGGTATCTCAAGGGCGAGACTATTGAAAATGTTGAAAATTTAAAGGGATTTGTTGCTATGTGCGTAGATGGTTTTACACTTGGCTGGGGCAAGGCAGAAGGGCATATAATAAAGAACTATTTTCCAAGAGGGTGGAGATTAGAGTAATATGAGACTTGACAAATTTTTAGCACACAGTGGTTTTGGGACAAGAAGTGAGGTAAGAAGGTTGATAAAGAAGGGCGTTGTAAAAGTAAATGGCAGAAAAGCTAACAGCCCAGATTTGAAAGTTGATGAAGAAAAGGATGTTGTACAGGTGGGAGAAAAAATAGTAAAGCTTCAAAAGTGGGTTTACATTATGATGAACAAGCCTCAAGGGTATGTTTGTTCAAATGATGACCCGTTTTCACCTACTATTTTCTCGCTTATTCCGGAAAACCTAAAATATAGAAATTTGCACACGGTTGGTAGACTTGATAAAGACGCTGAGGGGCTTTTGATAATTACAAACAACGGAGAGTATACGCACAAAGTTATATCACCAAAAAAACACATAGAGAAGGAATACATTGTTAAGCTTGAGAAAGAGCTTAATAGAGAAAAGATAAAGGTATTTGAAGATGGTGTTGTTTTAGATGATGGTTATAAAACCATGCCAGCAAAATATACTATAATAGATGATTTTACAGTTAGCATTACCATTCATGAAGGAAAATACCATCAAATAAAGAGAATGTTTGAATCAATTGGAAATAGGGTTGTGTATTTAAAACGTATTAGAATAGGCAGGCTAAAGTTAGATGAAAATTTGAACCCTGGCGAATATAAGGTGTTAGATGAGCTTGATGCTTTTTTAGTGTTTGAGTAACAAGCGTTTGGTAAAAGGAGGAGATCAAAAAGAATGAGCCAGACAGGAACAAAAAACCTTATTAAGATTTCTATATTTGGTGCACTTGCTTTTGTTGTAATGCTCATTGAGTTTCCGCTTGGAATATTTCCAGACTTTCTGAAACTTGATTTCAGTGATTCGATAGCTCTTATTATCTCATTCGCTTTAGGACCTTTACCTGGAGTTGCAGTTGAGCTTTTAAAAAATCTACTTCACCTTTTTGTCACAAAAACAGCTGGAATAGGTGAGCTTGCCAACTTTACAGTAGGTAGTTGTTTTGTATTTGTAGCTGGATACATATACAGTCGCAATAAAACAAAAAAGGGAGCAATTTTGTCTTTAATAATATCTACTGTTGTTTTTTCTATCTGGGCGGGAATTTTAAACTATTTTGTTTTTCTTCCTTTGTATGAAAAGGTGTTGAAATTTCCTATAACAGAAATAGTAAAACTTGCTGCAAAGTTCAATAGTCTTATTACTGACAAGTTTACCTTGATATTGTTCTCAATTATTCCGTTTAATCTTATAAAAGGTACTATAATTTCCATTATTACGTTTGCTCTTTATAAACGACTTTCAAAGATTGTAAAAAGATAGGGGATGGAAAGATATGGGTGTGTATTTTGAAAATAAGTTTGGCAAGATAGAGATAACAAATGATTGTATTGCAACCATAATAGGGCTTAGCAGCATGGAAAGCTATGGTGTTGTTGGGATGGCATCAAAAAGCATAACAGACGGAATTGTAAACCTACTTGGGAGAGAAAATCTACAAAAGGGAATAAAGGTTACAGCAGAGAATGGTGTCGTCAATGCTGATATCCATATAGTTGTTGAATATGGAACAAGAATTCCTGTAGTTGCTGAAAATATAAAGGAAAGGGTTTCGTATGCAATTGAAAAGTACACTGGATTAAAACCAGGTAACATCAATATTTATGTGGATGGTATCCGCTTGTAAGAAGCTGAGGAGGATGTAGTATGAAATTTTTAACAGCAGATGTATTAAAAGATATGCTAAAGGCAGCTAATAACTATTTAAAATTGAATGCAAAAAAGATAAATGCTCTAAATGTTTTTCCTGTACCAGATGGAGATACAGGCACAAACATGTCTGCAACACTTGCGAGTTCCATAAAAGAGATTAATGGCAAGGTTTTTAAAAGCGTTGATGAACTTATGAATGCAGTAGCTTTTGGTAGCTTAAAAGGTGCCAGAGGAAACTCTGGAGTTATACTTTCACAGCTTTTAAGAGGCTTCGCAAAGGAACTAAAAGGAAAAGATGTATTGGACATTCCAACATTTGTTGCCTGTCTTAAATCGGCCGCTGCAAGTGCTTATAGAGCGGTAATGAAACCCACAGAAGGTACAATGCTGACCGTTGCAAAAGGAATAGCTGAAGATGTTGAAAAACAGACTATGTCAGATTCCATAAGTGAAATAGAAGACCTTCTTGAACTTTGTGTTTTGAGTGGTAAAAAGTGGCTAAGCAAAACTCCTGAAATGTTGCCTATCTTAAAAGAAGCAAATGTTGTTGACAGTGGTGGCATGGGGCTTGTTGTAATTTTTGAAGGGATGTATAAGTTTTTGAAAGAAGGAATTAGTTTTGAAGATGTTCAAGAGGAAGATGCTTGTGAGGTAGCTACTCTTAAAACTGATGATATAAAGTTTACTTACTGTACAGAGTTTTTTATAACGGGACTTAAAAAAAATATAGAGGATGAGTTTAGAGAATATCTTCAGACCATTGGCGATTCAATTATAGTAATCCAAGATGGAGAAATTTTAAAAACCCATGTCCATACAAACTCACCTGGCAAGGTAATAGAAAAGGCTCTGAAGTATGGGGAGCTTATAAATATAAAGATTGACAATATGAAATATCAGCACCAAGAGTTTGTAAAAACTGAAATGAACCAAAGGAAAAATGAGAATATCGAGAATGAGATAATTACAAAAGAATATGGATTTGTAGCTGTATCCCAGGGTGAAGGATTTAATGAAATTTTAAAAGGTTTAGGAGTTGACGTTATTATAGAGGGCGGACAGACAATGAACCCGAGTGCAGAGGAGTTTATAAGTGCAATAAGAAATGTCCCAGCAAAAAATATATTTGTATTTCCAAATAACAAAAATGTTATAATGTCGGCTGAGCTTGCTCTTCAAATAATCAATACAAAAAAGAATATCAAAATTATAAAAACAAGCAACATTCCAGAATGTATTGCAGCCCTCATACGGTTTGATGTAAACTCAAATGTTGAGGAAAATCTCCAGCGGATGCAAGAAGCAATAAATTCTATTAAAGTTGCTGAAGTTACTCAAGCTGTAAGAAGTACAAGAATAAACGGTTTTGAGATTAAAGAAGGTGATTTTATAGGAATATCCAAAAAAGAGATAATACAATCTGGCAAAGACCTAATAGAAGTGGCTTTCTTGTGCGCGAAGAAGATTGTTGACGATAGCACTCAAATTTTGAGCATCTACTATGGTAAAAATGTTAGTTTTGATGATGTGCAGAAATTAGTGGAAAGCCTTAAAGCGGAATTTCCTAAAATTGACATAGAAAGCTATCAAAGTGGAAATGACATATATCACTTTATAATTGTTGCCGAGATGTGATGAAAAAATGAAGCTACTTGAAAAAGAGATAAGATACCTAAAAGGTGTTGGAGAAAATAGAGAGAAACTTTTTAAAAAGCTTGGTATCAAAAAGGTTGAAGATTTACTTTGGCACATTCCAAGGAAATACCTCGATTATAGTAAACTTAAGAAGATAAAAGACCTTTCAGATGGTGAAATAGAATCATTTGTGGGGGTTGTTTGTGGAAAACCAACTGAGATAGAGACAAAAAATGTAAAGATAATAAAAATACCTGTTGAGGATGGTACTGGTGTTATTACAACCGTCTGGTTTAATCAAGACTATATAAAGAATGTTTTAAAAGAAGGAGAAGTATTTTGTTTTTCGGGCAAAATAGAAAGAAGAGGTTTTTATATCGAAGTTAAAAATCCTGAATTTGAAAAATACGACCAAAACCTTATTCACACAGGAAGGATTGTTCCTGTTTATAATTCTACAGAAGGTCTATCTCAAAAAGTAATAAGAAACATTGTAAATAATCTGTTGCAGCAGGTTGAAGGACAGCTTGAAGATGTCATTCCGCCATACATAAGACAAAAATATCATTTAAGTGAAATAAACTTTGCGATGAAAAATATTCACTTTCCAGATAACATGTTAAGTCTCAGTCTTGCGCGAAGAAGGCTTGTGTTTGAAGAATTTTATCTTTTGCAGCTTTCACTTTTACTTCTAAAAGAGAACATAGAAAAAAATGAGGGTGTAAGAGTGGAAAATGCAAAAGAAAATATAGAAGAATTTAGGAAACTCTTGCCGTTTGATCTAACAAATGCACAAAAGCGAGTTTTAAATGAGATAGCAGAGGACTTAGAAAGTTCAAAACAGATGAACAGACTTATCCAAGGTGATGTTGGTTGCGGAAAGACGATTGTTGCCTTAGCTGCTGCATATGCTACGATTAAAAGCGGGTATCAGGTTGCACTGATGGCACCAACTGAAGTTTTAGCTATCCAGCACTATAACGAGTGTAAAAAGTATTTTAAAAACAAAATAAATGTACGCCTTCTTATTGGTTCAACACCAAAAAAAGAAAAAGAGGTAATTTTAAAAGAGATGGAATATGGGCTTTGCTCTATGGTAATTGGAACTCACGCACTGATTCAGGAAGGTGTCAAATTTAAAAATTTGGGTCTGGCAATTACTGATGAACAACATAGATTTGGTGTAATACAAAGGGTGGAGCTTACAAAAAAAGGGAATTCTCCTAATATACTTGTTATGACCGCAACTCCAATCCCGAGGACATTGAGTTTGGTTTTGTATGGTGACCTTGATATATCTATAATAGACGAGATGCCACCAGGTAGAAAAAAGATTTTAACATACGCTGTTGATGAAAGTTTTCGCCAGCGTGTTTACAATTTTATCAAAAAACAGTTGGATAACGGAAGGCAGGTCTACTGGATTTGTCCTTTGATTGAGGAATCTGAAACTTTGAATGCAAAATCTGCTGTGGAGTTTGCAAAGCTATTGAAAGAAGGGTTTTTTAAGGATTACAACATAAGTTGTCTGCATGGAAAACTTTCTTCAAAAGAAAGAGATAGAGTACTCAAAGAGTTTAAGGAAGGTTTGATTCATATATTAGTGTCAACAACGGTGGTTGAGGTTGGTATAAATGTTCCTAATGCAACTGTGATGGTGATTGAAAATGCGGAAAGATTTGGCCTTGCACAGCTTCACCAGCTCCGTGGAAGAGTTGGAAGAGGAGAACATCAATCGTACTGTATCCTGTTTAATCAAAGTGATTCTGAGATAGCTAAAAAGAGAATGATTGCAATAACCAAAAGCCAAAATGGTTTTGAAATAGCAGAGATGGATTTAAAACTAAGAGGACCAGGTGATTTGTTTGGAACAAAGCAACATGGATTTATGAATTTTAAGATTGCGGATATAGTAAATGATATGGAAATTTTGAAAGAAGCGCGAAAGGCGGCTGAAGAAACCATTAGATTAAACCTTGTTGATAAAACTTTACTTGAAAGAATTAATAAACAGTTTTACAATAATATGGAAAATATAGGTCTTTAACCCTTCTCAAAAATTTCTTAGCTCAATTGGTGTTCAGCTAAAACCTGGTTACAATGGTGACTTGACAGCAAAGCAGGCGGGCTCAATTGGTGGTTATATGGGAAAAAGAATGATTCAGGACTATGAAAACAGGGTTGCAGGAAAACAATAAAAGCAGATAACGTTTAAAAGATATACAACAACGAAGGGACTTTTTAGGTCTCTTCGTTGTTGTTTTTTTAGAGGGATTTTTATATAATCAATATATAAGTAAATTGTGGAACCTAAAAAAATGAGAGTTATTAGTGGACAAAATAAGGGTAGAAAGTTAAAAACCTTAAACATTAAGGGATTACGACCAACTTCTGATAGAGTGAAAGAAGCTCTTTTCAATATGATATCTCCTTTTTTAAGTAAAGAAGCAGTAGTTGCCGACCTTTTTGCAGGTACAGGAAATGTAGGAATTGAGTTTTTGTCACGTGGGGTAAAAGAGGTTGTGTTTGTTGAAAAGAATGAAAGGTGTATCCAGCTTATAAAGGAAAATTTAAGAAATTTAAATTTACTGAAAAGGGCAAAAGTCTTTAAAATGGATGTTTTGAGATTTTTAAACTCAAAATATTGTCCTGTTTTTGATATTATTTTTTTAGACCCTCCTTATAAGTCTAATTATGCAGCAGAGTGTATAGTAGAAATATTAAAACACGATAAAATTTCGCAAAATGGACTTATAATAGTTGAGTCAAATATAAACTTTTATTTTGAAGATGATAGACTTTCAATCCTTAGAGAAAGAGAATATGGAGATACAAAAATTACAATCTTCACTGTTGGGGGTAGTCAGATTGAAGATAGGAGTATATCCAGGGAGTTTTGACCCGGTCACAAACGGTCATCTTGACATAATTGAAAGAGCTTCTAAGATTTTTGATAAATTAATTGTTGCAGTACTTGTTAATCCTAACAAGACACCTGTTTTTGACATAGAAGAACGAGTTGAGCTTTTGAAAGAGACAACTGAACATCTGCCAAATGTTGAGGTGAAGGCCTTCAACGGGCTTTTGATTGATTTTATGAAACAGGAGAATGCAAAGGTGATAGTCAAGGGACTCAGGGCAGTTTCTGATTTTGAGTATGAGTTTCAAATGGCGCTTTTGAACAAGAAATTAGAACCTTCAATTGAGACAATCTTTATGATGACCAATAGCAAATATTCATATTTGAGCTCAAGTATGGTTAAAGAAGTTGCAAGGTTTGGTGGATGTATAGAAGACTTAGTGCCTGAAAAAATTGCTAAAAAGGTTATGAGAAAATTGAATAAGAAATATGCTGAAATGGAGGAAAATAAGTAATGAGCGAACTCAGTATTTTGGAACTTTTAGAGAGAATGGAAGAAATAATAGAGAATAGTAAGTCTATTCCATTTACATCAAAGGTTATGGTGGAAAAGGATGAGCTTCTTGATATTATCAAAGAAATAAGGCTTCTTCTTCCACAAGAGCTGTCTCAGGTAAAATGGGCAAAAGAGGAGAGAAAAAAAATTTTGGAAAGGGCACAAAAAGAGGCAGAGGCTATTATAAGTGATGCTGAAAGCAAGGTTAAGGGCTTAATTGATGAGACAGAGATTGTAAAGATGGCAGAAAAAAGAGCTGAGGAGATTATCCAAAAGGCAAAAGAGCATGCAAAAGAGTATAGGATTATGGCACAGACATATACAATAGAGCTTTTAGAGCAGACTAAAAAGACAATTGAGAATATAGTAAAAGAACTGAATGATAACATCGACCAAATAAAACAAAAAAATACATAAACTATGTGACTACTAATATTGCTAAAAGTATTACAACTGACAATATTGCATGAATACATTTGCCAATAAAATAAAATTTGATAGGTAACTTAGCTTCTTTCAGAAACGAAACTGCTTGAAAATGGACGCTCATTCCTCCTTACGAAATAATGAAGGTGCATGCTAATAACTTGTAAAAGGTTGAAAGGGTTTGGGATTTACTGACTAAAACAGTGCCATTTGTAATTTCAAAGAATCCGTATAAAAGTCCTTTTGTTAGGTCCTTATTTATTCCGAAGAGATTATATAAGGTATTGTACAAAAGAGAATACACCTTAAAATATTCGAGAACAAAATTTAGGTTAAAAAACAGTGTAATAAAACCACCAATTAGTAAAATTGTCTCGATAGAGTCTTTTACTGAGCGGTATAAAAGGGCTCCAATATCAAGATTTATATTTCCTTTTTTACAGTGGTTAAAGCTGCTTTCCATTGTGGGATAAATAGAAAAGTATATAGCGAGAATTATACTTGCCATTGCATGGGATAAAAAAAGGATATATCCTTGAGTTTTTGAATTCAAAAGGTGATTTCCACTGTGCCAATTATAAAAAGCGGTCCTGAGTTGTTGACATAAAGCAATAACTTTGTTGCCTCTTTTTTACTAATGAGATTTTCCTTGTAGAGACTGCATACTATTTTAACTCCTATGGGATATCCTGAAAGAATACCAATTAAAAAAGCTAAGAAACCATGCGAAGAGATTTTAAAGATGCTTTTTGCCACAGGCAAGAATATGTAAGATATATAGCTTATCATTCCTGAATTAACAAGCACATTGATGATGAGAAAGTAAGGAAAAAGTGATGTTACAACCTTTTGTGCCCACAAGAGAATTGATGTCTTGGTTATCTCAATGATTGCGTGAGGATTTAAAAATATGCATATAAAGTAAAGTAGACATAAAACAATTATGGTAAAGCTATATATTGTTTTCAAAGAATATTTACCTCAAAATCCGATTATTGTCCATTAAAAATTCTATTAATTTTTGGAGGTAATAATGAAAAAAGTATCGGTTGCTCTTGGTTCTGGAGCAATGAGAGGCTTTGCCCATATAGGAGTGTTAGAGGTTTTGGAAAAAGAGTTTGAATTTGAAGCTTTTTCAGGTTGTAGTATGGGTGCTGTTATAGGTGCTTTTTATTGTTTAGGATATGATTTGAAATTAATTTACAAGATTGCCAGAGAAATGAGGAATGACATACTAATAGATTTCAAAATAAGAAAAAATGCTCTTATCTCTGGCAAGAATATAGAGGAAATATTAAAGCTTTTTTTGAGAGATAAAAAGTTTAGCCAATTAAAATATCCATTTTATGTAGTTGCAACAGACCTGTTAAGAGGAGAGCAGGTTGTTTTCAAAGAGGGCAGTTTATATGAAGCAATCAGGGCAAGTATATCAATTCCAGGGATTCTTCCACCTGTAAAGTTGAATAATACAATTTTAGTAGACGGGGCAGTTGTTGATAAAGTCCCTGCAAAGGTTTTGAAGGAAAATGGTCATGAGTTTATAATTGGTGTTGACGTTTCTGGAAAAAGTACAACAAAAGAGCCCAAAAATATATTTGAAATGATATTGACCACAATAGATATCATGGGTGAGGAGATTTTCAGGCTTAAGCAAAACTACATTGATTATCTTATAAAGATTGAGCTCGAAGATGTAAATCCTTATACACTTGCTGACATAGAAATAGCATATCAAAGAGGAAAAGAAAAAACAAAAGAAGCAGTACCAGAAATAAAAAGATTGATTAGCTAAAAGAAATATAAATTGGATTTTGTTTGTACTCAAGCTGCATATAGTTGTAGAAGTCTTTATACATTATTGCATGAATCTGCGAAGCCTTAATTTCTAGTTCAAGCAGATGATTGTACACAGGATTTTTAACAGTATAACTGTCAAGCTTTGTGATGTACTCTACTTTTTCCTTGATGGTATGCAAGTAATTTTTTCCTTTATCGTTAAATCCCAGTACTCTTATATATGGCTTTTTAGAAAGAAGAATTTTTTGGTTTACTTTACTGTCTACAAGAGAGTGGATAAATATTCGTTGAAGCCGTGTTAGAGGGTATCTTTTTGTTTTAACTTTTGAAAGAAGGTCTTCGGCACTTTTGGAACTAAAAACGTATTTGTAAAATCTGTTTTCAATTCCTTCTTTTACATCAAGCTGATCTTTCAAAAAATCTTTGTCAATTACCGACCTATAGACAAAAATTTTGAAAAAATTTTCAATAGTGACAGGTCCTCTTCCGCTTTCAATCTCGTCAATTAAAACTTTGTATGAAGCTTCAGGCATTTTGTCTTTTATAAGCTCTAGATTATTTATGTTATTTCTAATTGCCGTTGCTGAGCAAAGATTGCCGCTTCCTAAGGTTGGGTCATTATAAGAACTTCCTATCCTTTTTATTGTAATTGGCTCTATTTTTGAATCCATTCTCAAAATCCACTTTATATATTCAATCCCGAGTATATTGTTTGGTAAAAACTCGACATTGTCACTGCTTATTTTTTTTAATGCAAGCTCACGCGCTTTTGGGAACGAGTGTCCCACTTTTAGATATTCTTTCAAATATTTTTTGAAACCTTCTTCTTCAAAAGCTAAATGCATAGCTATCTTTTTCAAAAGATTAATATCTCCGACCTCTGAACCAAATACCACCCAATCTACACCTAATGTGTTTAAAATGGAAATGGCGCCATATGCAAAGATTTCGGCACTGTTGCAGGCATATGCAAAGGGAAGCTCAAAAACTACGTCCACACCATTTAAAAGTGCCATTTTAGTTCGTGCCCATTTGTTTACAATTGCAGGTTCCCCTCTTTGTATGAAATTTCCGCTCATTACAGCAACAACAACATCTGCACCTGTTATTTCTTTTGTCTTTTGTAAGTGATACAAATGCCCATTGTGGAAAGGGTTATATTCAACAATTATTCCAGCAACCTTCAATTTAAATTTAAGCACTCCTTTTCCTTTTGAAGAGTAATCTTTAAAAAGATAATAGCAGAAAAAATTTCTTCAAACAAGAAAGCTTTCAAAAGCAAAATTTTGATATAGAAAAAAGCTTTAGTTTGACAATGAAGATTTTCATCTGATAAACTATCAAAAAAAGCTATTTAAAAAATAGGGGGCGAAATTTTAAGTGGATTACTTTTTGACAGATAGCCAGAAAATTATAAAAAGATTGGCAAAAAAGATTTCTGATGAGGTTATTTCAAAAGTTGCTGGCAAATATGATAAAGAAGGAATATTTCCAAGAGATATATTGGATTTATTAGCATACACCGAACTGACAGGTGTTTACATTCCTAAAGAATACGGTGGCTTTGGCGGCGGTGTGCTGGAGATGTGTCTTGTTGTTGAAGAGCTTTCAAGAAACTGTGCAGGGATAGCTGTGTCATATGCAGCCACTGCCTTAGGTGCATATCCAATAATGCTGTATGGGACAGAGAATCAGAAAAAGAAATACCTTCCAAAGATTGCCAAAGGTGAGGCGATTGCTGCATTTGCATTAACAGAGGCTGATGCGGGAAGTGATGTTAGCAGTATAAAGACAGTAGCTGAAAAAGATGGGGATTTTTATATCTTAAATGGAAACAAACATTGGATAACAAATGGTGGAGAAGCAGATATCTATGTTGTGTTTGCAGTGACAGACAAATCAAAAGGACCACGAGGCATTTCTGCCTTCATTGTTGAGAAGGGATACGAAGGTTTTTACTGTGGGAAAAAAGAAGACAAGATGGGAATCAGGGCATCTTCTACCACAGAGCTTATATTTGAAAATTGCAAAGTTCCAAAAGAAAACCTGTTGGGAAGAGAAGGCACGGGATTTATTATTGCAATGAAAACATTTGACAGGACAAGACCAGGTGTTGCGGCAATGGCAATTGGGATTGCTCAGGGTGCTTATGAACATGCTCTAAGGTATGCAAAAGAAAGAATACAATTTGGTCAACCTCTTACATCCTTCCAGGCAATTCAGCACATGCTTGCTGATATGTACATAAACATCGAAGCGGCAAGGGCTCTTTTATACTCTACATGTAGGATGATTGACAGTGGTGCGAAAGACTATACAAAAGAATCTTCTGCATGCAAGGTATTTGCATCAGATGTAGCTATGAAGATAACCATTGACGCTGTTCAGATTATGGGTGGAAATGGGTATGTAAAGGATTATCCTGTTGAGAAGATGATGAGAGATGCAAAAGTGACCCAGATATTTGAAGGTGCTAATCAAATTCAAAGAAATATTATTGCATCTGAGATTGTGAAAGAATTATAAAAGAAGAGGTGGCAAATGGTATGAATATCCTCGTTTGTGTTAAACAAATAGTCGATCCAGATAAGATCGAATATAATTCAACTACAAAAACAATAAAAAGAAGTTCACAGCATCTAATGAACAATCCTGCTGATTTAAATGCACTTGAGTTTGCCTTGAGGCTAAAAGACATATTTCCCGACTCTCGAGTATATACCCTTAGCATGGGTTCTTTGGAGTGCAAGGAAAAAGTAAAAGAGCTTATTGAGCTGGGTGTGGATGAGGCAATTCTGTTGAGCGACAAAAGACTTGCAGGATCTGATGCGTCAGCTACATCATATGCGCTTTCCTGTGCTATTGAGACTTTGGAGAGGTTTGACTTAATCCTTTGCGGTGATCATTCGCTTGACGGTGAGACATCTATTGTTCCACCACAGATTGCTGAGTATTTGGGAATTTGCCATATTGCCTCAGTGGTTGATATAAAACCTAAGGATAAAGATACTCTTGAGATTGTAAAAAAGGTTGAAAATATCTTAGCAAAGTTTGAGGTAAAACTTCCTATGTTGTTATCAGTTAAAAAAGATAGTAACTTTGTAAGATTTCCAAAACTGAGTTTCATGATAAGGGCACTTTCATACGAACCTAAGGTTCTAAGTCTAGATGACTTAAGAGATATAGATGTTAAAAGAATAGGACTTGAGGGGTCAAAAACAGCTGTAGATGACTTTGAAAAAGAAAAGATGGAAAGCATCAGTTGCAAGATTTATGAACAAGGCAGTATAAGCGAAATCGAGTGCATAGCAGAGGTGATTTTAAAATTTATTTAATGTTTTCAAATTTTAATTCATCAAGGGAGGTTATAAAAAATAGATGGTATATACAATATTTGTACCTGTCATTCTTAAGGAAGATAAACTTCAAAAGATCAATCCACTTTTAGCTCTTATTAAAAGCAAGATTGGTAACCCGAAGAAGGTAATAATAGGAATATATTCGGAAACGTTATCAGATGAAAATTTATTAAGTGAACTAAAACTCTTTGATAGCTGTGAAGTTTTTGTGTATACAAATAATAGTTTTTCGTGCTATGAAGGACCATACATTGAAGCAGTTGCAAAAAGTATAGATGAGATTAAACCTCAGATGGTTTTAGCACTTTCAAGTGAATTTACAAAGTCAGTCTTAGCAAGAGTTGCGGCTAAATTTTCTTCAGGTTTTGTGGCTGACTGCATTGATATAAAGTTTGATGAGTCATCTGGAAAGTTTGTTTTTATAAAACCAGCTTATGGTTCAAGTATAAATGCAAAAATCTCTGTAAAAGACTGTGCAATTACATTTGTCACAATCAAGCCAAGAGGCGGGATTGAATGTCTGTGTCAAGTCAAAAAAGAATTTGAAATTGTGAAAAAGACAATAGAAATTCAAGAAAAGAGTGGTCAAATAAGTTTTATAGAAAAAATTGTGCGAGAAGATATTGATAACAGGCTTGAAAGTGCTAAAATAGTTATTGGTGTTGGGCGAGGGATAAAAGATAAAGAAAATCTAAAGTATGCATATGAGCTTGCAAACATTTTAGGTGGTGCTGTTGGTGTTACACGACCTCTTGTTGATTTGGGATGGGCACCAAAAGAGCTTCAGATTGGACAGAGTGGCAAGATTATCTCTCCTGATATTTATTTCGCATTTGGTATATCAGGTGCTGCTCACCACATGTGCGGAATTGGAAAGCCAAAGCTTTTAATTGCAGTCAATAAAAACAAAGATGCAGAAATATTTAAAATTGCAAACTATGGGATTGTAGCAGATGCTACACAAACTATGAAATCCTTTATTAGGGTATTTAAAGAAAGACTAGAAAACTGCTGAGATTTCAATAGCGGAGGAATCCAATGAGAAAAAGATCGTTTTTTTCTTTGTTATTAATTTTTATTTTGTTGTTTTTGACTTCTTGTTCTTTTTTAAATACGGAAGATAAGTTTTGGCAAGAAAATTTAAAAGAGTTTTTAGCAAAAGATGTCTGCACATTATTCTTTTTAGACGTAGGTCAGGGTGACTGCATATTAATAAAAACTCCCGAAAATAGGTTCATCTTAGTAGACTCAGGACCAAACACTGCTGAGAACGAAGTTTTGAAGATTTTTGATATCTTAAACATAAGAACTTTTGAGGTTGTAATTGCCACGCACCCTCACGAAGACCATATTGGCAACATGGACAAAATTATCTCAGAGTTTGATGTCAAAAAGTTTTATACCATAGATAAGGCGACAAATACTCAAGCGTTTGAAAATATGCTTAAAGCTTTAGATAAAAAGGACCTCAGAATAAATATTGTAAGACCGTATGATAGAATCTCAATAAATAATGTTTTACTTACTTTTTTGTCTCCACTAAAAGATTACGAAGATTTAAATAACTCAAGTGCTGTTGTAAAGTTAGAGTTTGCAAAGAGAAGAGTACTTTTGACTGCTGATATTTCGAAGGATGTAGAATATGATATACTAAAAGCGAATGAGGATGTTAGGGCTGATATCTTAAAAGTTTCTCATCATGGAAGTTACGCTGCGACAAGCAATGGTTTTCTCAATAAAGTAAAACCAGAGCTTGCCATAATAAGTGTGGGGAAAGACAATCCGTACGGTCATCCTCATAGATCTACATTGAAGAGATTGAGAAATCATCATGTAAAAGTTTTGACAACAATGGACAATGGTAACATTGCAGTTATAATCTCACCTGATGGAAATGTAAAAGTCTTAACAGAAAGGTAGAAAGGAGAAAAAAGCTAAATGGCTGAGATTTTTAAAAAGAGAATGAAAGAAATAATATCAATTGTAGTTGCTTTCATGATATTGTCAGTTGTTGTTGTTCAATTTTTCACAAAGACTCTTTGGACAGCTGAAATAAATCTGAGGCTTGACAACAACCTCTTAAACCCTCTGAATTTCAATATGGCTTCTTCTTCAATCTCGAATATTGTTCAAGGGCTTTATTCTAATATGACTTCTATTGACTTGAACAAAGAGTATTTGGAAATGGTGGCATTAAACCCGCCTTTTTTAGACTATGTCACAAGCAAGTATGGAGAAGATGAGAGGTTTGGCGTATTTGTTGAACCAAAGGCATCCAAGAGTGGTGTAAACTATGTTGTTGTAAAAGCTGTTGCCGATTCTTCTGACCAGGCACAAAGGATGCTCAGCAAGTATATGAAAAGTTTAAACGATAAGGTTTTGTTAGATTTGAAAAACAGGTCTGAAGCTGCTCAAAAGCTTTTGAATGAACTTTTAAAGGAAAAACAAAAGTATGACAAACTAAAATTGACTGCAGCTGAGCAGGAACAGTATAGTCAAATCTTCTCGGCTATAAACCTCATTAAGTGGTTTAATGAGAATTATAATAAAGTGATTGATTTAAAAAGTGCCATAGCTGAATACGGCAAACTTAAAATATATGAATCAGCAGGTAGCAAATTTGAAAAGGCTGTAAGAATTGCTGCTGGAACAATTTCAGGAGTTATAATAGCAATTTTGTATGTTATCTTGAGAGAAAGAAAATATATACTTTCTAAACTTTGATTTCAAAATACAATATGAATGGAGATGAAAAAAAGATGATACCTCTAATTGACCTAAAGCGCCAATATACAATGCTCTCAAATGAGATAATGCATGCTATAACTGAGGTTTTGCAAAGTGGGCAGTATATACTCGGTCCCAAAGTTTTGGAATTTGAAAAAAGGTGCAGTGAATACTTAAATGTCAAGCACTGTATAGGTGTTGGCAACGGTACGGATGCTCTTGTGATAGCACTTGAAAGTTTGGGGATTGGAAATGGTAATGAAGTAATCACAACCCCATTTACATTTTTTGCAACAGCAGAAGCTATTGTGAGAGTCGGTGCAACACCAGTTTTTGTTGATATTGATCCACTTTCTTACAATATAAATCCTGAGGAGATTGAGAGGAAAATCACGCCAAAGACAAAGGCTATTATGCCTGTGCATATATTTGGTCAAGTATGTGATATGAACAGAATATTAGAAATAGCAAAAAAGTACAATCTATATGTCATAGAAGATGCATGCCAGGCTTTTGGAGCAGAATACAACGGCAAAAAAGCAGGGACAATTGGGGATGTTGGATGTTTTTCGTTCTTTCCAACAAAAAACTTGGGCGGTTTTGGAGATGGAGGTCTGATTGTAACAAATAATGATGAGGTTGCAGAAAAGGCAAGAATGCTTCGCCAGCACGGGTCAAAGAAGAAATATTACAATGAGCTCATTGGTTTTAACAGTAGGCTTGATGAGATTCAAGCTGCCATTTTGCTTGTAAAACTCAAATACATAGATGAGTGGAATAAAAAAAGATCAGAGATTGCTGAAAAATATAACCATGGCTTGAAACTTGAGGGGTTGGTTACTCCTGCAAAGACAAATGCTTGTGAAAGAGGACATATTTATCACTTGTATATTCTGCAATATGAAAATCGCGATAAAATACTTGAGTATTTAACACAAAAGGGAATTGCAACAGGTATATATTATCCTGTGCCATTACATTTGACAAAGGCACTAAGATTTTTAGGGCATAAAGAGGGAGACTTTAAGGTTGCAGAAGAAGTTTCTAAAAGAGCGTTTGCTATTCCAATGTTTCCAGAGCTTAAGGATGAAGAAGTTGAATTTATCATTTCATCAATAAATGAATTCGGAGGGAATTTTTTATGAATGAGGTTGCAAAAGAGCTTCTAAAGAAGATTGAAGAAAAAACAGCGGTGATTGGTGTTGTTGGGCTTGGATATGTAGGGCTGCCTTTGGCTGTTGAGAAAGCAAAGGCAGGCTATAAGGTAATTGGATTTGATATACAGCAAAAGAGAGTTGACATGGTTAATAAAGGACAAAATTACATTGGAGATGTTGTTGACAAAGAACTTGAACAGCTTGTCAAAGAAGGAAGAATCTTTGCTACAACCGATTATAGCAAAATTGCAGATGTTGATGCGGTGGCTATATGTGTTCCAACTCCGCTTGACAAATATAAACAACCAGACATTTCGTATGTTGTGAACTCAACAAAAGAGATTGCGAAATACCTTCACAAAGGTATGCTTGTAGTTTTAGAAAGCACAACATATCCTGGGACAACAGAAGAGGTTGTAAAACCAATCTTAGAGGAAAGCGGGCTTGTATGCGGTCAAGACTTTTTCTTGGCCTTTTCACCTGAGCGTGTTGACCCGGGAAATAAAGTGTATAATACCAAAAATACACCTAAGGTTGTGGGTGGAGTAACTCCAACATGTACAGAAATTGCTGCAAGGCTGTATGAAAATGTCTTAGAGGGCGAAGTTTTTAGGGTAAGTTCACCAAAGGTTGCAGAGATGGAAAAGATTTTAGAAAATACATTCAGAAACATAAATATTGCGCTTGTAAATGAAATGGCTATTTTATGTGAGAGAATGAATATTGACATTTGGGAAGTAATTGAAGCAGCAAAGACAAAGCCTTATGGTTTTATGGCATTTTATCCCGGACCTGGCCTTGGCGGTCATTGCATACCCATTGACCCGTTTTACCTTACTTGGAAGGCACGTGAGTATGACTATCATACAAGGCTTATTGAAATTGCTGGTGAGATAAATAACTACATGCCAGAATATGTTGTTGAAAGGGTTATGAAAATACTGAACAAATTCAAAAAACCCCTGAATGGCTCAAAAATACTGGTGTTGGGTGTTGCGTATAAAAAAGACATTGATGATATAAGAGAGTCACCTGCTTTAAAGGTAATTGAAAACTTTGAAAAGGAAAATGCAATTGTAGAATACAATGATCCATATGTGCCGAGTTTTACTTATAAAGGAAAACAATATACTTCGGTAGACATTACAGCTGAAAGTTTAGGTCAATATGACATAGTTGTGATAACAACTGACCATTCCAAGTACGACTATCAGTTTATAGTGGAACATGCAAAACTTATATTCGATACGAGGAATGCAACAAAAGGGATAAAATCTGAGAAGATATACAAACTATAAGTTTTTGGAGGATGAAATATGGACAAACTAAGGGTTTGCTTGATTGGATGTGGTCGAATATCATTCAAGCATGCAGAAGCTTATGCCAACAACTTCGATAGCTTAGAAGTTGTTGGGTTTTGTGATTTGATCGAAGAAAGAGCTCAAAAGACAAGACAAAAGTATTATGAGCTTTTAAAAAGCAAGGGAATTGAAATAAAAAGGGAAATTCCAATATATACTGATTATATCAAGATGTTGAAAGAACAAGACACTGATATAGTTGATATTGCTACATTCAGTGGCTGTCATGCCCAGCAGACGCTTGTAGCACTGGATTTTGGTAAGCATGTGATTGTTGAAAAGCCTATGGCACTTTCTATTGAGGATGCAGATAAAATGATTCAAAAGGCAAGAGAAAAGAAAAAAGTTTTGGCGGTATGCTTACAAAATAGATTCAACAAAAGTGTACAGAAGTTAAAAGCAACAGTAGAAAGTGGCAAGTTTGGCAAAATCCTTTACGGTGTTGCAAACATAAGATGGAACAGAAACAATGAATATTATAAACAAGGTGCTTGGCGTGGCACATGGGAACAAGATGGCGGTGCACTTATGAACCAATGCACACATGACATAGATCTTTTGCAATGGATTATAAATTCTGATGTTGATGAAATTTATGGGGATATTGAAACATTTTTACGTCCAATTGAAGCAGAAGACACAGGTTTTGCTTTGTTGAGATTTAAAAATGGAGCACGGGGGATTATAGAAGGTACAACATGTGTCTGGCCATCTAATTTAGAAGAGACTCTTAGCATTTTTGGTGAAACAGGTACAGCTATTCTTGGAGGCACCTCTGTCAACAGGATTGTTGTGTGGCGTGTCCCAGAGGAAGATGAGAAAGAGGTAATAGAGAAGTTTGTTGAAAATCCTGATAATGTATATGGATTTGGGCACACGCCTCTTTTTAGAGATGTAATTGAAGCTATAAAAAATGGGCGGGATCCACTCGCGACAGGCGAGGAAGGGAGAAAATCGCTGGAGATAATCTTGGGAATATATAAATCTGCTATTGAGAAAAGACCTATTAAATTTCCACTTGGAAACTTTTCAACACTTGATGTGAAAAGAGAATATGAAAGGCAGAGAGTTAGAAAATGAGATATATAAGTAAGAATGCTAAAATAGGTAAAAATGTTGAATTCGGTTATTTTGTAGTGATAGAGGATGATGTTGTAATTGGAGATAACTGTAAAATTGGTCACAATGTTGTTATTAAAAGTGGAAGTGTAATAGGCAATAATGTAGAGATATTAGATGGCACAATTATAGGTAAGCTTCCTCAAAAGGCTTCAATGAGCAGGACAACAGAAGATATTACTTTGCCGCCAGCTGTGATAGAAAATGGTGTAAAAATTGGTGCTTACTCTATAATTTATAGAGGTGCTCATATCTCCGAAAACGTATTTATTGCTGACCTTGTAACAATAAGAGAAAATGTTAAAGTGGGGAGTAACACAATTATTGGAAGAGGAGTTAGCATAGAGAATAAGACCACTATAGGAAGCTATTGTAAAATAGAGACAAATGCGTACATTACAGCAATCTCGGAAATTGAAGATTGGGCGTTTGTTGCGCCGTGTGTTGTTACGTCAAATGACAACTTTGCAGGAAGAGGGAAGGACAGATCAAAGTTTTTCAAAGGTGTGACAATAAAGCGCGGTGGCAGGATCGGGGCAAATGCGACAATTTTGCCTGGGAAAGTGATTGGTGAGGAAGGGTTTGTAGGTGCTGGGAGTGTTGTGACAAAGGATGTCAAACCTCGCAAGATAGTAGTGGGAAATCCTGCAAAGGAGCTCAGAGATGTACCACCTGAACAACTTCTTGAAAACCAATAAGACTGAGATTATTTTGAGTATAGTTGGAATAATTTTATTTCAGCTTGTGCGGTTTTCTTATATACCCTTTTATCTTTTTCTATTAACTGTTGTTATTTCAGTATTTTACTACTATAAACCAAAGTTAAAATTTGAAATAATTGAGCTTATTCCACTGTTTTTCTACATTGTAATGATTATCTTAAGTACAATATTTTACAAAAATGCTATAGAAAAGAACAAAGCTATTTTAGGAGTGATAAATGCTTTTATTATTCCAGCTTTGTTCTACATTGTATTCGTTGTGGCTGGAAATAATCTGTTTTACCGAATTAAAAAAGTATGGATTTTCGTGTTTGTTATTGCACTTTTAGTTTGCATAGTTGAGTATTTATATTATCTACTGTTTAAATCATATAGAGAAAGAACAATTTCAGTATTTTTCAATCCAAATACATTTGCGTTTTTTTTAGTAATGGTTTATCCTTTTGTATTGAGCTTTTTAAAAAATGACAGGCAAAGAATTACGGGTACACTCATCATATTCTTGGGGATTTTGCTATCTGGTTCAAGGACAGGATTTTTGGTGTATCTCCTTGAGGCGCTGCTTATTAATATAAGGCTTGTTAAAAAAAATATAGTGAAAATTTTTATAGGTTTCGGCATAGTTTTAAGTTTGTTTTTACCCAAGATTGCATATAGAATTCCAAAATTTTCTGATATATACAGCACAAAAAATGCTGTAGGGCAGAGAATCTTTGCCATAGAGTTTGTTCTAAATTATTTTAAACACAGAAATTTATTTGAAGGAATTGGACCGGCACAGTTTGAGAGTTTTTTTAGAAGCTTAAAAGCTCCAGGGATTGTAGCTCTTCACTCAGTGCATAATTTGTTTTTAAATGCTCTTATAGAGTATGGTATAATAGGATATGGGATGTTTGTTTTTTTAGTTTATTTCCTTATTTTTGTTACTACGTTTAATATGTCAAGATCAAAAAAAGGTTTTGATTGGGTAGTATTTGTGGGATTGATTTGTATTACAATATTTCAGATGTTTGATATGGCTGAGATAACAAATGTGAGAATGGTGGTTGTGAATTTGATTTATGTTTATTATATAGCTTTAGTTTTGCGAAAATTTAGAAGGTGGAGACAAGAGAATGGGAAAACCTTTTCATTTTAGGTTGAAAGAGAGGTATCTTCCTTTTTTCATATACCTTACTTTTATGGCTAATTTTTTTGGCAGTACACTTGCGTATCCTCGTTTGAGTTACCTTTTTTTATACAGGATATTTTTAGGATTATTATTTGTGTTGATTTGCATAGATATAATTTTAAATGGTATTGAGATAAAGAAATTTTTAAATTTTTCTTCATATTTTTTAATTAGCTGGACTGCATATTCTTTACTCAGTTTTTTATGGGCTCAGGATATCAAAAATGCTCTTCGCGACCAAGTATTTTTAACTGCAAATATCTTGGTTGTTCTGATTTTTATGTACTACTCAAATTATGTCAGATGGAATGTTTTAGAAAACATTATTTTGTCTTCGTATATAATAAACATCATTGTTGGATACTGGGAGGTTGTAACAGATAGACATCTTTGGACATCCAAAATTCCTCTATATAACCTGCACAGGACGCCATCAACTTTTTTTTCAAACCCAAACGATTTTGCAACTTATTTGGTACTATACTTGCCATTTATTTTGAATTTTATTGTGCGTGAGAGAGTATTTACTTTAAGAAAAATTGCGGCTTTATTTGCTGCTATATTTTCAGTGCCTCTTTTAATACTCACTACCAGCAGGGCAAACTATATAGGTTTTGTTTTAGCTTTGATTGTCTATTTTTTCTTGATTGAGAAACTTGAAAAAAGGGAATATTTAAAGTATTCACTTGCTATTTTCTTGTTTTTAGTAATTCTCACTGGCTTTAGATTAGACTTCGGGCTTTTTAGCAAAATAGGTCAGATGATTTCAACACAGCTATCTTCACTCTTTGATTTTTCGGCAAGTACCCTTTCATCGAATGTAAGAAGAGTACTTTTAATAGTATATGGTCTTTCATTTTTATATGACTACCTTTTCTTTGGAGTTGGATCGGGTAATAGTAGGGTTTTGATGGAAAAGGTAAGACAGTATACGGTAAATGTAGAACTTCACAATTGGTTTATGGATGTACTTGTGTGCTATGGTATTATTGTGTTTGTATTTTACATAATTTGGATTTTCTATATAATATACAAACTGCTACAAATAAGGGTTACAAAAAATGAATTAAGATTGCCAGCAGTTTCAGTAATTGCTTCAATTGCTGCATTTGGTTTTTCGAGTGTAAGCTCTTCAAAGATGATAGAGATGAGAATTATGTGGTTTTTATTTGCACTTGCGGTTTTTATAGTATCAAATTTTCAAGGAAGTGAAGGAGAGCAAAGAAATTGAAAAAAAAGGTATTAGTATTGTCATCTGCACATCCTTGGGATGATGAAAGGGTGTTTAACAAAATTACAAAAAGCCTTAGTAAAAGGTATGAGACGGTTTTGTGTGCAGTTGCAGAAAATGATTTTCAGGTTGTAGATGGTATAAAAGTCTATGGATTTAAAAAACTACCAAGATCAAAGAGGTATAAGAACTATTCAAAGATTATAAAGATAGTAAAAAAAGAAATGCCAGATTTAATTCATTTTCATGACCCTGATCTATTACTTTTAGCTTTGTATTTTAAGCTGGTACTCAGGAGAAAAGTGATATACGACGTTCACGAAGATTATTTCTTGGCATTTCAAGACCGTGAGTATTTGCCAAAATTTATAAGAAATCTTTTCTCTTTTGCATTTGATTTTTTTGAAAAAGGTGTCAGTAAGCTGTTGGACGGTGTGGTTGTTGTAACCGAAGATATTTTTAACAAATTTAACTGCAAAAATAAGGTGATATTAAAGAATTTTCCGACCATTGATGAATGGCAAGAAAGGCAGGAGTATAATTTGAATGGCACAATAAATCTTGTTTATATTGGGAATGTGTCTTATCACAGGGGAATTACAAATTTAATTTTAGCAGTAAACCATCTATTAGACCTTGATATAAGATTGGATATTATAGGACCTGCCGAAAGTAAAGATTACTTTGAAGAGATAAAAAAGTTTGAAAATGAGAAAATAAAGATATGGGGAAGAGTACCCAAGAGTTGCATACCAGAAATTTTGAAAAATGCGCATATTGGTTTTGTTACTCTCTTGCCATTAAAGAGGTACTTGACATCACTTCCTCTCAAGCTCTTTGAATATATGGCGGCAGGGATGCCTGTGATTGCTTCAAACTTTAAGCTTTGGAAAGATATTATTGAAGGCAGTGACTGTGGCATTACTGTTGACCCAGCTGATATTGGGCAAATTAGAGATGCTATTCTATATTTTTACAATAATCGGCAAGAGATTGTAAAAAAAGGACAAAATAGTTATAGAGCATTTATTGAAATGTACAACTGGTCAAAAGAAGAGGAAAAACTTTTTGATTTTTACAAAAAGATTATGGGTTAAGAAAAAGATTTTTAGACTGATACATTTAAAATGGCGGGGAAGGAGATAATTTAAGGTATGGGGAGGATAATTAAAAATAAACCTCTTATCATTATATTATGTATAGCTATAGTCCTTGTAGGCACATTAGGGTGTTTGTACAAAGTCTTTATAATTGATACAAAAAATATAGAGAAAGTCTTTGACAAAAAGAGATCTTCGAAAAGTAAGATGGGACAAATTAAGTACCCTTTTGATGAAAATAGTGTTAATATATTAGTTGTTGGACTTGACAAGGCAAGCAATCGCAGTACATACGACCTTCATAGAACAGACACAATCTTATTTTTAAACATTAATTTTAAAGACAAGAAAGTAAAGGGTATATCTATTCCCCGTGATACTTTAACTGAGATATATAAGGTTGGTAAATGGGATAAGATAAACAGTGCCTTTGGCTATGGTGGGGGAGAAAAGAAAGAAGGGTTTTTTTATACTATGGAAACTGTTAGTAAACTATTAGGTGGAATGCCAATTGAGTACTATGTAGGGTTTGACCTTGATGCGGTAAGAAAGGTTGTGAACATTTTAGGAGGAGTATATGTAAATGTTGAGGTTCCGGTAAAGGTAAAGACGAAATGGGTCGACATAGATTTAAAGCCAGGATATCAGAAATTAAACGGTATAGAAACATTGTACTATGCACTTTGGAGAAAAACACCAGGTGGTGATATCGACCGTATAAAAAGAGACAAAGAACTTATGCTTTCAATTTTTGAACAGTTAAAGGCAAGCAATAAAATAGTAACTCTTCCAGAGATATACTGGAAGATAAGACGGCATTTTTATACCAATTTAACCTTACAGCAAATAACATCATTGGCTTATTTTGCTCAGAGTATAAAGAAAGAAGATATCATATTCGAAAGCATTCCGGGGAATTATTTTAATTACAGAGGTATCAGTTACTGGAAACCTGATTATGAAGGAATAAAAAAGCTTATTAAGGATTTGCTTGGATATGATATCGAAATCGACTTGAAAATGCCAGAAAAATACAAATACACAGAGAGCGTTATAGTAAAAGGTAAAAGTGAGAATAATAAGAATAACATAAGTTATAACAACCACAAAATTGTCACAACCCCAGATAATCTAAGTCGAAGTCAAACTCAAAGAAATGATAGTGACGTTTCTCAAACTCAGTCAAGTGTTGAAAAAGAAGGTTATCAAAGCCAGTTGAGCAGTCAAACGAATTTGGAAAATACTGAAAGCTTACCTTTGCCACCCGAAGAAGAGAGTCAAACTCCTCAAAGTATTCAACAACAGCCCGTAGTTGATTCTGGGATTCAAACAAATGCACCCGCTACTTCTTCAGAAGTAGTTTCAAGTGTATATAGTGAAAGATAGAGAAAGATATTTTTGACAAAAACTTTTCAATTGGATATACTTTATTATGTAAAGTTATTGAGAGATGTCATGGGGTGGCAAAGAATGTACAAGGTGGGAGATACCATAATACACCCTTTGCATGGAGCAGGAGAGATAGTTGAGATAGTAGAGGAGAAGATATTTGATAGTGTCCAGAAGTATTATGTTGTAAGAATTCTATACAATGATATGAAAGTCTTGGTACCTGTCAACAGTGCTGCTGAAATTGGCATTCGTAATGTCATTTCTGAAGAAGAAGCAAACAAAGTGTTTGAGCTTTTGAAAGACAACAATTTCAAAGTTGACATAAATAGCTGTGGGAATTACAACAAGCGAATCAGAGAGAATCAGCAAAAACTAAAGAGTGGAAATATTTATTGTGTGGTTGAAGTTTTGAAGATGCTTGCAGCAAGAGAAAAAGTTAAGGGTTTGTCAACTAATGAAAAAATGATGTTCAACAATGCAAAGCAGATTTTAGTGAGCGAACTTGGACTTGCGAAAGGACTTGACATGGAAGAGGTTGAAAGGATGGTTGACAGTATTCTTTTTGAGCTTGAGACAGCAGAATAAGGGGGCTATCATTTGTGGCTGGATTTTTTGGATTTTTCGATTATACAAAGCCAGGACCAGGTGTGCCAGAAGATCTCCCACCAAAATCAAAATTTATAGTCTTCTTTGAGGTACTGGCAAGAAAGTTTTGGAAACTATGTTGGCTGAATATTCTCTATTTTCTTGTATCACTGCCTATATTAGTAATTCTATACTTTGTAGTTGGAAGTTATTTAATTCCGGTAATAGAATCTGCAACTAAAGGAGTGCAAAACTTAAAAGATATACAAACGGTACAATCCTTTTTAATCAATGCTATAAGTTTACTGCTTTTAAGTGGTTTTATGGTTTTTGGAATAGGGCCAACAACTGCAGGTTTTACCTATATTGTTAGGAATTTTGCAAGGGAAGAACATGCATGGGTTACAAGTGATTTTTTTGAACATCTGAGGAAGAATATAAAAGAGGGCTTTATAACTTTTGTTACAGATTTATTAGTCATATTTTTATTTTCTGTTGCTATAAGGTTTTATTCGTACCAAAGCATTAAATATCCCAGTGTGGGAATTATAAAATATTTTCTGATATTTACTTTTATTGTGTATGTTATGATGCATATTTACATCTATCCTATGATGGTGACATATAAACTAAAGGTAAGGCACATATATAAGAATGCATTTATCTTTACAGTTATAAAACTTCCACATACAATAGGAATGTTTTTGCTGATGGTTATTGTATGGATAGTACCTTTTTTACTGCTGCTTACAACTGGTTTCCTACTTGTGCTTTTGCTTTATCCTCTTATTTGGGTAAGTATTTTAGGACTTATGCAAAACTTTTACACAAATTATGTATTTGGAGAATATTTGAATCCTCAAAAACAAGAAAATCAAATTGAAAGTGTAGATAGTGACAAAAAAGAGGATAATCAGCTATAATAAGATACGTTAGGCGTATATTCAAAGAAGGGAGGTATATCTTTATGGAACCAGTACTTGTCTACAACAGAAGAGACGTATTTACAAAGAGCAATTTAAACAAACTCAGAAAAGAAGGGTATATTCCCGCTGTTGCATATGGTGATGACATAGAGAGCCTTCCTGGATATGTTTCTAAGAAAGAGTTTGAAAAATTATATCAACAAAAAGGATTAGCTGGGAAAATAAAAATTTTGATTGACGGAAAAGAAAGAACTGCGCTTATAAAAGAGGTTCAAACTCACTATGTAAAAGGGAATATTATCCATGTAGATTTTCAGATACTTTCTGAAAACAAACCCATTTATGTTGAGGTGCCAATTGTATTTGAGAATGCAGAAATATTAAAATCAAGAGGACTTGTATTGCAAAGACAGATGGAGACAGTAGAGATAGAAGGACTGCCTAAGGATATTCCTGAACACTTGGTAATTGACCTTATGGAATATGAAAAACCAACAGCTATAAAGTTAAGAGATATAAAACTTCCAGAGGGAATCAAAATAACAGAAGATTTAGATGAGGTTGTTGCAGTAATTGATGTAAGCGAGATTACAGAAGAGCCAGAGGTAGAGGAGAAGAAAGAAGAGACTTCTTCAAATGCATAGTCACCCAGAAAAGATTAAAAAATGTGACCTATATAAAATTGCGAATAAAGAAAGGTGGCAACAACAAACAAATATGCCACCTTTCTTTTTCCATGATTGTCTATTTCAAAATCAGATGCTCACTTCTTACTGCGTTTTGAATAATATCAGCAATATCTCATCTAATGAAAGTATAAAACAACATGACAAAAAGTCTTCTTTCTACTATACAAATATTTAGATATCTAACCATAACTATGTATTATCATTAATATTTTGTTAACTATACTTTTGTATAGGGATTTGGATCAGCTTTTCCATTTACTTACGAGAAAGCTGTTGAAGTTGAAGGATTTGCATAAGTATTAAAAGTAAAGATGATGAAAAAAGGTGACAGTTGCAAATTCCGAACTGCCACCACCTTTCTCATTTTTATGAGTTTAGAAACTTTAAGTTATCTTGATACAAAACATTTGATAAAAGAATTAACAAAATCAATTTTTATTTTTTAGGATAGCTACACAAATTACATAAAAAGGATAGTTAATGACAACCTGAGCAGACGTACCAACAATTTTTATTCTAAACCAGTTTATATCAATATATTTTAATCCTTCACTGTGAGCAACTAAACTATATTTTCCATTAAATTCAAACAAAAAAAAACATGAGCGACAGAAGAATTAAAATCATAATTATTAGATTTATTAATGCAACTTTTTTCATGATTACTTCTCTCCTTCAGAGTTAGTTGGAGCTAATTTATTATCTACAATTCTTTTCATCTTTCCGTTTCTGACTGCATTTTGTATTATATCGGCAATTTCTTCATCAGATTTTGATTCATTACCAAGCACTAACGTTCAACCCATCATATTATTATATAAATCCATTTCTTTTTCAATAGCAGACTGTCCAGTAGCGCCTTCTTCATGAGCTGTTGCCCAATCATAAGCCCAGCTATAATCAATATACTTAACCATTAATGCATTCCAATATGCATGTCTAAATGCATCGCCATTGCCATTGTGTAATACTGAATCATTATATCTTTCTCTAGCTTCAGTATCAGCTTTATATCCAGCCCATATTGCTTTTAATCCTTTAATGGGATTTTGATTAAATAGTTCTTGTTCTTTTTGATTTAAGTCAGGTAGTCCAGGATAATCAGATGACCCCATTATCTTATTAGAATTATTAACATCAATTTTTTCCTTCGACAAATATTTATTCGCTATTTCTTTTCTCAGAAAGTTGTTAATTTCGTCTTCTGTAGCATTGGGTTTATTTTGAATATACCCATTTACTTTAGTCATAAAGTACTCAACATCTGTTGTTTTTATTAATGCTCCATAATTTATATTACCTCTAATATCTTCAACCTCATTGTTCCTTACAACTTGATTCACATCTTTTTTCATTAAATCTCCAGTCACATTACTTTGTGCAAATGCAATTATTCCAGTTATTATAAACAATAAAACTATTAGGGCACTTACTGAAACCTTTATAGTTCTGTTCATAACATTCAATATGAGCGTTACCCAGAATATCCAATACCTAAAAACTCTGGTCATCCTTATTAATACTTGTAGTGAGAACATATAAAACAAATATACTGCTATGAGAAGAGTTTGCAAATTCAATATAATAAATAAATTTTTTAACATCTAAGAACTATTAATGAAAGTACAAAACAACATGACAAAACGCCTCCTTTATACTATTAAATTTTTAGCCTTTTGCAGAAACGCTCAAGATGAGCGTTATCAAGCTTTTTAGAATCTTTAAAAAAGTCTTCCTTCCTCCTCATAGATAGTGTAAAATTTATCTATATAAAACATACTTTCTATGAGGAGGAAGTTAAAATGTTTAAACACCATCATAAACAACTCTCTTTCTTAGAACTCTATGAGCACGTTAAAAAACGTCGCTCTCAACAATCCTCACTCGCTCCTTGGCTTCTTCAATAACTTCATCGACCTTTCTCAATTCATCCCTCAATCCTTCTACAAAGCTTACTACCACTACTTCGGTAAACATAGACAATTCTCATTAGAGTCTATACTATGCGCTTTCTTCGTCCAAAAAATACTTAAACTATCTACTCTCACTCAGCTTTGTGCTGTTCTCCTTAACTCCTTTGAACTTAGAAACTTCTGTAACCTTATTAAAGTCCCTTCTATCTCTACCTTCTCAAGATTCAGAAAATTCTTTTGCTCTGAAATAGAAACTCTATTCTACAATATCGCAAAATACGCTCAAAATCTATCTTCCCAGCTAAATCCTGAACTTGCTTCTACCATTATCTTCGATACTACTGCACTTAAACCTATCCTCAAAGAAAATAACCCTAAATTTATCCAGTCTCAACTTAAAAAACTAAATTTCAAAACCCTGACGTCAAAACACCTGTCATCTACTCACTTACATATTCTAACCTCCCCAAGTTCGCTTCTGCTTCTCCTGTTTCTCACTTATGTTAGCCAATGGACACTTCTGCTATGGCTTTAAATTTGCCATCCTCACAAATGCCTTTGGTATACATCTTGTAATCTCCCCTGCTACCGCTCATTCTTTCAATAATTCTCTCGACCCTGCTCTGTCTAAAACTATCTCCGACTCAAAAGCTCTTGTCCCTGCTTTAATATCATTAAAGAAAAACTTCACAAATGACTCTTTCTCTACTTTTATCGCTGACAGTGCACTTGACTCATATTCTATCTATTCCACTATATTCAAAAACTTCAATTTCTCAAAAGCTATTATCCCTCTAAATCCCAGAAACTCTAAATCTACTTCTAATACCCCTACCTCTGAAATGGCACTCCAATTTGTAATAAATTCAATCTACCTTTCAAATGTGAAGGTATGTGCAGGGGTAAAAATCGCTCGCCAAGAATTAAGTGGCGCTGCCCTCTCTCCTCTTTCAAAGATAATAAACGCACCTGCTCTTGCCCTGAGCCCTGTACTTCTTCTAAATCGGGCAAAATATTCTACACCTACCCAGATGCCAACTTGCGCTTTTGCCCCGGTATCAACAGAAACTCTATCCAGTTCGAAAAACTCTATCATTCAAAAGTTACTATAGAGCAAACTATCTTCCAGCTTAAATCTTCACTCGGTCATGATACCTTGTTCTCCCGCGACCATATCTCTCTTTTTTTCTGACTTCTTGCTCTCTGCAATTTGTATGCTCCTTATTTTTATTCTCTCTTTTGCTATCCTAAAGTCTCAAAAATTTATTACCTATAAAAAACTTCAAAAACTTAAAAAACTCATAGTTTGCACTTGATTTCAACTTTTAAAAATTTGCATTTTTTATTCAATATAAATTGCCTCTTCTAAAAGCCCTTTTAAAGTTACTTTCTAAAAGGGTTTGAGATAGTTTTGTCTTCTTTGCTTTTAGTATTATTTACCAGTTCTTTAGCCTGCTCTTTTATTGTTGATAATGTTGTTTTTGGTAACTATTGGTGTAAATACTTCTCATTTTTCTTGTTCTTTATTACTCTGCTTCCATTTTATTGTTTATACCTTTATGCATTTTGCAAACGGCTAACTATTAAATTTTTGGATTTTCTTGCTACAAACATAAAATATATACCACTATCGATATTTTGTCAACTATACTTTTTATAGTCTTTCTTGAAAATCTAAATAGATTCTGGCTACAAAAAACAAAAAAAGGTGAGTGTTCAGCATCCACCTTGAACACCCACCTTAAATCTAATTCATTTTCAATGTATTATTCTAAGTTTTTTAAAAATTCTTTTAGATTATCAATTTGCTTTCTCACACTCTCCAGCGAAGTTCCGCCATAGCTTTTTCTCCGATTTACGCAGGTTTCAATATTTATAAATTGATATACATCCTCTTGAATCTTCTCACAAAATCTTTTATATTCCTCTAACGATAAGTCTTCTAATGTTTTGCTGCTTTCAATGCAGTACTTTACAATGTTTCCTACAATAAAGTGGGCATCTCTAAAAGCTACTCCTTTTGTAACCAAGTAATCTGCAAGGTCTGTTGCATTGATAAATCCAGATTTGCAGGAACTTGTCATATTTTCTTTGTTAATTTTGAGAGTTTTGAGTATTTCATTTATTATTATTAAACTCATTTCTACTGTTTCAATGGAATCAAATAAAAATTCTTTGTCTTCCTGCAAATCTTTGTTGTATGAAAGAGGCAAACCCTTTAGTACTGTTAAAAGTCCAATCAAGTTTGCGTATACTCTTCCTGTCTTGCCGCGGATAAGCTCCAGAGCATCAGGATTTTTCTTTTGAGGCATGATGCTACTGCCTGAGCAAAAGCTATCATCAAGCTCAATAAATTTGAATTCATCTGTGTTAAATATAATGAAATCTTCTGCAAGTCGTGAAAGATGCATCTGAATCATGGCACAAATGAATAACATCTCAAGAATAAAGTCCCTATCAGATACAGTATCTATACTATTTTCTGTTACGCCTTCAAAACCAAGCTGGTTTGCCACAAAAAACCTGTCTATGTCAAATGTTGTTCCTGCCAAAGCAGCAACACCAAGTGGATTTTGATTTATCATATTAAAATTTTGCTTTAATCTCAACAAATCTCTTTTCAGCATTTGTGCATATGCAAGAATATAGTGAGAAAAAAGTACTGGCTGTGCCTTTTGAAGGTGTGTATATCCTGGCATAATTGAATCTATGTTTTCTTCAGCCAATTTTATGATAGTATTTATCAACTTTTTTACCAGCTCTTGAAGATACAAGTTCTTTTCACGACAAAATAACCTTTCATCAAGTGTAACTTGGTCATTTCTACTTCTTGCTGTATGAACCTTTTTACCAACTTCTCCTATTCTCTTTATTAGTTCCTTTTCAATTAACATATGAACATCTTCGTCAGTGATTTGAAATTTGATTTTTCCTGATTTAAAATCTTCTAATATTTGATAAAGTGTTTCTATAATAAGTTTTTCCTCATCCTCACGGATAATATTACACTTTGCGAGCATTTTAACATGGGCAACAGAGCCCACAATATCATATTCGAAAAATTTTATGTCAGTTAAAATAGATGCATTAAATTGGTCAAAAATCTCTGATGTAGATTTTGAAAATCTTCCTTCCCAAAGTTTAATTCTACTCATCCTCCTTTCTGTTTACCATTCCATATACCTTTAAAGGCAAGCCAAACAAATTTATAAAGCCTTCTGCATCTTTTTGGTTGTACATCTGGTCTTCTTCAAATGTTGCAAGGTCTTTGATGTACAGTGAATTTGGTGATTTTGAACCAGCAGAGTAAATATTACCTCTGTACAACACAAGTTTTACTGTACCATTTACAACCTCTTGAGTTTTGTCAACAAATGCAGAGAGTGCCTCTCTTAAAGGTGAAAACCAAAGTCCATCATATACAAGTTCGGCAAACCTGATAGCTACCATTTCCTTAAAATGCAATGTGTTTCTGTCAAGGCAGAGATATTCTAATTCTCTATGAGCATAGTAAAGAATTGTACCCCCTGGTGTTTCATATACGCCACGCGATTTGATTCCAACAAGCCTATTTTCAACTATATCAGCAATCCCAATACCATGCTCAGCCCCAATTTTGTTTAAGGACTTAATAAGTTCAACACAATTCATTTCTTTTCCATTTACTTTTACAGGAATACCTTTTTCAAACTCTATTTCTACAATTTCTGGTTGATCGTTTAGAGAAAGAGGATTTTTTGTAATCTTCAACACCTTATCAAAATCAGGCATATTCCAAGGATCTTCTAACTCAAGTCCTTCATGTGAAAGATGCCATATATTCCCGTCCATACTGTAGCTTTCTTCCTTTTTGAAAGGAATGTCTATACCTTTTTGGGCAAGATAATTTAGCTCATCTTCGCGTGATTTTAAGTTCCACATTCTCCAAGGAGCAATTATTTTTATATTTGGCATAAGTGCCTTTATTGTTACTTCAAATCGTACTTGATCATTACCTTTGCCTGTTGCGCCGTGAGCAATGGCATCAGCATTTTCCTTTTTAGCAATCTCAACGAGTTTTTTTGCAATAAGTGGTCTTGCCATTGATGTACCAAGAAGATACTTCCCTTCATAAATTGCACCGGCTTTCAAAGTAGGAAATATATATTCTTTTACAAACTCCTCTTTAGCATCTTCTATATAAACTTTTGATGCACCAGTTTTGTAGGCTCTTTCTTTTATAGCTTCAAAGTCATCTTCCTGTCCAACATCAACTACTACCGCAATCACCTCACAACCAAAGTTTTCTTTTAGCCATGGTATTATCACAGATGTATCAAGTCCACCCGAATACGCGAGTACTACCTTATTAAGTTGCATTTACAATTCCCCTCACTTTATAGATTTTTATAAAATTATACACCTAAATGAATAATTATGCAACGGTCGTTTCTCAAATTTTCTTGAGATTTAGGAGGATTTATTTTATTATAATATCTTAGATATGGTGATGAATTCAAGGAGCTTATGTATGAAGGTAGCTATATTTGGCGGAACATTTAATCCAATTCATATAGGGCATTTGATTATGGCACAATATGTTAGAAATTTTTCTGAAGTCGACAAGATTATATTTGTACCAAATGGTATACCACCCCATAAAAGCTTTAACATTGCATTACCACAAGACAGATATGAAATGGTAAGACTTTCCATTGAAGACAATCCGGACTTTGAAATAAGTGACTTTGAGATTAAAAATGAAGGTCCCAGTTTTACTATAAATACATTGGAATATTTTGCTCTCTTTTATGAGAAGGTATATTTTGTTATAGGAAGTGATAACCTTTTTGAGATAGCAAAATGGTACAAGGCGGAAGAGATCTTAAAAGAATTTCCCATAATTGTTCTGCCAAGAGAGAGAAAAAAAAATTTAATAAAAAGACAAATTGAAGAGTTTTCCTACAAGTATAGCGCAGAAATGGTTCTTATAGATATGCCGATTATCGATATTTCTTCAACAGAGATAAGAAGACTGGTAAAAGAAAACAAGAGCATAAAATATATGGTGCATCCAAAGGTGGAAGAATATATAATAAGAAAGGGGCTTTATAAAGAGTGAATATTGACACAATCAAAGAAAAACTAAAAGAGCTTTTAGATGAGCAAAGGTTTGTCCATTCATTGGGAACAATGGAATATGCAGTTTTACTTGCTCAAAAGTTTGGAGAAGATGTTCAAAAGGCTATGATTGCAGGGCTTGTTCATGACTGTGCAAAATGCCTTGAGAAAGAAGAGTTGTTGAATTATGCTTTCAAATCTGGTATAGTTATAGATAACATAATGATAAATCAACCAGAGCTTTTACATGGTCCAGCAGGAAGTTATCTTGCTAAACAGCTTTTTGAAATTTACGATAGTGAGATATTGAATGCCATTGCTTATCACACAACTGGAAGAGAGAATATGACAAAATTAGAAAAGATTATTTATGTTGCTGATTTAATTGAACCTTCAAGAAAATTCAAATCAGTTGAAATCCTCAGGAAAAAGTCCTTTGAAGATCTTGACAAAGCAGTGATTATGGCTATGGACAATACTATAAAATATGTAATTGAAAAAGGCGGTCTTATTCACCCTTCTACTATTTTTGCGAGAAATCAATTAATTCTTAAAGAAAGCGGGGAAGACAATTGAAGAGGATTCGACTTCACAAACAAGCAAAGATATTTTTGGTTTCTTTTTTGATTACAATAGCTGTTATTCTTGCTGGTATCATAGCAACTGCGTTGTATATCAAACAAACAAAAACACCGCCACCTTTTTTAAGCGAAATAATTGAAAGGGTTACAAATACTGAGCCTGCTGATATAGAAAATAACCTTCCTATGAATATTCTTGTGTTGGGAAGTGATGAAAAACAGGGTGGAAGGTCAGATACTATAATGCTTGTTCATATACAAAAAGATTTTCAGATAATTGCAATTTCAATACCAAGAGATACACGGGTAAAGATTGAAGGAGTAAAAGGGTATTCAAAGATAAATGCTGCTTATGCCTATGGAAAATCAGAGCTTGCTGTAAAAACAGTAGAAAACGTTCTTGGGATAAAGATTGACAAATATGTTGCTGTGAATTATGAAGCTGTAAAGAAGATAGTGGATTTGGTGGGCGGAGTTGATGTTGAAGTACCGTTTCATCTTTATTACGTGGACACAACACCTGGCAAAGAGCTTTATATTGACATTCCTGCTGGTCTTCAGCACCTTAATGGGGAAAAGGCTGTTGAGTTTTTGCGCTGGCGACATAATTCCAACGGCAAAGAATATGGAAAAGGCGGAGACTTGGGACGCATCGAAATGCAAAGAAAGTTTGTGTATGCTCTCATTGAAAAGATGCTAAAACCACAAAACATAGTGAGACTTCCAGTAATAGTGCAGACAGTTTCTAAGTATACAGACCACAATTTTACAAAAGGTGAAATGATATGGTTTGTCCAAAATGTTGGGAAGTTCAATATGCAGAATATTATGATGACAATCTTACCAGGTTATTCCAAGTATATTGACAAGGTTTCTTATTACATCATCGATGAAGAAAATTGCAAAGCTTTGATAGATGATCTGAATGAACCCGATGTGTTAAAAGATAGTATTAGGATTAAAATCTTATCAACCTCTATTGACGACAGAATAAGTCAGCTCAAAAATGACCTTGAAACTAAAGGATATTCAAATGTGGAAATTGGGAGGGCAAGTAAGATTGAAGAGAACAAAGTTGAGCTAAAGAGGGTGAATAGAAAGTATTTAGAATTGCTGAAAAACGATATTGATCTTTCCACTTACCAAATTGTGTATTCACCTGATTACAGTGATAAATTTGATGTGTATATTAAAGTAAAGTAAGAAGGGGTGACATAATTAAATTGGAAAAGATACTTCAGATTGTGGAAATTCTCAATCAAAAAAAAGCACAAGATATTGTAGTGTTGGATATATCAAAACTCACAATAATAGCGGATTACTTTATAATATGCAGTGCATCAAATATTCAGCATGTGAAGGCGCTTGTTGATGAGATTGAAGAAAAATCGCCTGCTCAGATACTTAGAATCGAAGGAAGAGAAAGTTATAGGTGGGTTGTTGTTGACTACGGCGATATAATTCTTCATATCTTTCATGAAAAAGAAAGAGAATTTTATAATTTAGAAAGATTATGGATAGACGCACAAAAAGTTGAAATAGCAATGTAACCTTTTGAAGTACTCAAAAGATAAAATTGATGGGGGTATGTTTTATGGAATACAATTTTAGAGAAATTGAGAAGAAATGGCAGCAAAAGTGGTTCTCACAAAATAAATATAAAGTGACAGAGAACAGCCCGAAACCAAAGTATTACGTGCTTGAGATGTTTCCTTACCCTTCTGGGAAACTTCATATGGGACATGTAAGAAACTATTCAATTGGCGATGTATTTGCCCGTTTTATGAGGCTCAAAGGATATAATGTGCTTCATCCAATGGGGTGGGATGCTTTTGGGCTTCCTGCTGAAAACGCTGCTATCAAACACGGAATTCATCCTTCTGATTGGACATGGTCAAACATTGAGAACATGAAGAGGCAACTGAAAGAGCTTGGCATTAGCTATGATTGGGACAGAGAAATTGCTACATGTCATCCTGACTACTATAAATGGACACAGTGGATGTTTTTGCAATTTTACAAAGCTGGTCTTGCATACAGAAAAAGGTCTTATGTTAACTGGTGTCCATCTTGTGAAACAGTTTTGGCAAATGAGCAGGTTGTAAATGGAAGATGTGAAAGATGTAAATCTCTTGTTGGGAAGAAAGATTTAGAGCAGTGGTTCTTTAGAATAACCAACTATGCAGAGAGACTCCTTCGTGATATAGAAAAACTTGAAGGTTGGCCTGAAAAAGTTAAGGTTATGCAGAGAAACTGGATTGGAAGAAGTGAAGGTGCAGAGATAGAATTTGAAATAGAAGGGTTGAATAAAAAGGTTAAAGTGTTTACCACAAGACCTGATACACTTTTTGGTGTGACATACTTGGTTTTAGCTCCAGAACATCCACTTACGAGAGAGATAATTGCAGGGAAACCACAAGAAAAGCAATGTCTTGAGTTTATTGAAAAGATGCAGTATTTGAACGAAATTGAAAGGACTTCAACAGAAACAGAGAAAGAGGGTCGGTTCACAGGTGGTTATGCTATTCATCCGCTGACAGGAGAAAAGGTGCCTATTTGGATTGCAAATTATGTACTTGTGGACTATGGAACAGGTGCAGTAATGGGTGTTCCAGCTCATGACCAGAGAGACTTTGAGTTTGCCAAAAAATATAACCTGCCAATAAAGGTTGTAATAAAAGGAGAGCAGGTTGACATAGAGAATCTTCAGAGTGCATATGAAGGAGAAGGAATTTTAATTAATTCGGGTAAGTTTGATGGCCTGGATAACAGAGATGCTATGAAAAAAATTACCGAACATCTTGAGGAAAAGGGTTGTGGCAGGGCTTGTGTTACTTATAAACTAAGAGATTGGCTAATTTCTCGTCAACGCTACTGGGGTGCACCAATTCCAATTGTGTATTGCGATGAGTGTGGAATTGTACCTGTGCCAGAAGACCAGCTTCCTGTACTTTTGCCATACAATGTTGAGTTCAAACCCACTGGACAGTCACCACTTGCTTACTGTGAAGAATTTGTAAACACAACCTGTCCAAAATGTGGAAGACCTGCAAAAAGAGAAACTGATACAATGGACACCTTTATATGTTCATCTTGGTACTATTTTAGGTATGCAGATCCTAAAAATTCAGAAAAGCCTTTTGAAAAATCACTTGTAAGTTACTGGCTTCCTGTTGACCAGTATATTGGTGGAGTTGAACATGCAATACTCCATCTTTTGTATTCGCGATTCTTCACCAAAGTGCTTTATGACTTGGGGTATGTGCCATTTGAAGAGCCGTTTAAAAATCTTTTGACCCAGGGTATGGTATTAAAAGATGGAGCTAAAATGTCAAAGTCTCTTGGCAACATTGTAAGTCCTGAGGAGATAGTTGAAAGGTATGGGGCTGATACAGCAAGACTCTTTATCCTTTTTGCAGCACCGCCTGAGAGAGATTTGGAGTGGTCAGACCAAGGTGTAGAAGGGTGTTTTAGATTTTTAAATAGGCTTTGGAGACTATATATTGAGCTAAAAGATAAGCTTTCTGATAATAGCTTGACAGGTAAGTCTGAACTTGACGATGAGTTGAACTACAGGCTAAATTACACCATCAAAAAGGTTACGGAAGATATTGGAGAGAGGTTTAGTTTCAATACGGCAATAAGTAGTATTATGGAGCTTTTAAACTTCTTGTACGATTACAAAGAAAAAGGAACTTTAAATAGAGATTTGATTTTACAGACACTTAAGAATCTTTTAATTTTGATATATCCGTTTACTCCTCATATTGCATGTGAACTGTGGGAGATTATGGGGTTCGGAGACGACATTGAAGATGTTTCATGGCCAGAGTATGATGAAAGTGCACTTGTTAGAAAGAATGTTGAGATAGCTATTCAGATAAACGGCAAGGTAAGAGCAAGATTTGAGATTCCTACAGATATTTCTGAGGATGAGCTAAAAGAAAAGATTATGAATGACGAGAAGGTGAAAGTTCTTTTAGAGGGGAAAGAGATTGTAAAATTTATATATGTCAAAAATAGGCTTGTTAATATAGTAGTAAGATGATAAAAAATGAGGCTGTCTAAAAAGATGAGGTGACAGCCTCTTTATTTTTACTGTATTTACATTGTGAGATAATTATGATATAATATCTCAGAAATGATTACATAAGGAGGATTAATATGCCACGCAAACATGATAAAATAGTCTTCAAAGAATATAACCCCAACCAATTAATAATGCCAATCGACCCTGAAGCCTTTATCCCTCAAACTCATCTAGTAAGAGCAATCGATAAAATCATTGATAAAATAGATATCTCAACCATAGTAGAGAAATACAAAGGTGGTGGGACTTCCAGCTACCATCCTTTGATGCTTTTGAAAGTACTTATCTATGCTTACATACAGGGGATATACTCTTCAAGAAAGATAGCAAAAGCACTTCAAGAGAATATAACCTTTATGTGGCTTTCAAAACTTCAAACCCCTGATTTCAGAACTATCAATAGATTCAGAAAAGAGATAATAGGTGATTGCATTGAAGAGATTTTCGCACAAGTTATTGAACTTCTTGTAAAACTGGGGTATGTAAACTTTGAGTATTACTACCTTGACGGGACAAAGATTGAAGCAAATGCGAACAAGTATACATTTGTATGGGCAAGAAGTACAAGAACATACAAAAAGAAATTAAGAGAAAAAGTAAGAGAAATTCTTAATGAAATAGAGAGGATAAATGAGGAAGAAGACAGAATTCTTGGCGAGTTGGATGTCAATTTAGAAGCTGATTATGATAGCCAAGAGCTTGAACAAAAAGTTGAAGAACTCTCCCAAAAGATAGCAGAAGCTAACTTTGGGAGCAAAAGGAAAGAAAGGAGAGTGAAAAAGCTTGTAAAAACTCTCCAAAACAACTGCGTATTAAGACTCAAGAAATATGAGTCTTATGAGCAGATCTTAAATGGCAGGAATAGTTTTTCAAAAACAGACAATGATGCCACATTTATGAGGATGAAGGATGACCATATGAAAAATGGGATGCTAAAACCCGGGTATAATGTACAAATCGGCACACAGAACCGATTTGTCATAGGTTTTAGCATCCACCAAAGTCCCACAGACACTGTCTGTCTAAAGGAACACCTTGAGCTTGTGACGAAGATAACAGGTTTCATGCCAAAGAACATTGTAGCAGACAGTGGCTATGGGTCTGAAGAAAACTACCTTCATCTGAAAGAATGTGGCATAAATAGCTACATTAAGTATAACACATTTGACTTGGAACAGACAAGAAGATTTAAGAAGGATATTTTCAATGTAAGGAACTGGGAGTACATAGCTGAAGAAGATGCATATATTTGTCCTGCTGGTAAGAAGGTGAAATACTTATATCCGAAGATAAGTGCAAATGAGAGAGGATTTGTAAGTTATGAGAAGGTATATCAATGTGAAGATATTTGTAATGGTTGTGAACACAGAGAAAAATGTTATAAAGGTAAGAGATGGAAGAAGAGATTTAGTATAAGACCGAGGTTAGAGAAATTGAAGGAAGAGGTGAGGCAAAGGCTGTTAAGTAGAGAAGGCGAAGAGATTTACGAAAAAAGGAAGATAGAAGTTGAGACAGTATTTGGGATAATAAAGAACAATAAAGGGTTTAGGAGATTCCTGCTCAGGGGTATGAAGGGTGTGAAGCTAAAGTAGAGTTTGGTTTGTATTGCCTATAACATAGAAAGATTGGCAAAGATAATAATAGGGGGTTGGGGCAAAATTGCCAGCCAACCCTCTTGCTTTTTACTGCATAGTTCAATATTAACATTAAATACCATCAAATGCTTGATTTTGGTTATTAAAAATTATTGTTTTTGGACAGCCTCTTTTTTATTTTAGTTTTTTGTTCTTGACTTTGTCAGTTTGAAACTCAAAAAGCTTGGGAGGACTGGGATTGACAAAATATGGACCTCAATTTTGTCACTACATCATTTCCTTATACCAATAAATTCTAAGCCTTCCTCATATGTAATGAAATTTTTTGGCCCCTTTATCTTCATCACATTCAGTATATCTCCAGCTCCTCCTTCTGTCCTTTGCTTTATCAAATATCTCTTCCCTTTTATCTCTATTTCAATAAAATTCATTGAATCTATTGCTTTCATTATCCCTTCACTACTTATTCCTTTACCTTTTTTCCTCAAAATATATTCCAATGTCCTCTGTAATAAAAATGCCAAAAAACATATCACAAAATGTCCTTTTATTCTGCTTTCTGTAAAGTGATATATCGGTCGTACTTCTAAACAGCTTTTCATTACTCTGAAAGACTGTTCTATCTTCCATAAATCGTGATATGCTCCTAAAACTTCTTCTACATCCATATCCTTTTTGCTCGTTTGTATTGCATAGTAACCGTCAAACTTCTCATCTCGTTTTATCGCTTCCTCATCCAATACATATTCTTCTGACTTTGATTTCTTCTTCAAATATTTCCTCGCACCTTTTTTCTCTGAGGCTGTTATACTTCCTTTGTTCTCTAAAAGCTCTTTGGCTTTTGATACCAATCTCTCTCTGTCTTCTTTGTCTTTCTTAGCTCTCTTGCTTGAATAGGTTATTATCAGTCTCTCTTCTATTTTAAACTCTTTACACTCTTCATCCTTGATAACATTTGTTCTTTCCAATACCTTATATTTGAATTCATCTCCATAAATTTCTTCAGCATTCAAACAACTTTTTCCATCAAGCCTTTTATATCCTTCTTGCTTAAATACTTCATCTAAAATTTCTTTACTTGCATTCTTTAATCTGCTTGCTACTATATAATCGTATCCCGCTTCTTTTATCATCTTTAAATTTAATCTGCTGTTGAGCCCTTTGTCTGCTACTATCACTATCTTATCTATACTAAATTTTTCTTTCAGTTTCCTCAGTATCTTTACCATTGTTTTGCTATCTATTGTATTGCCAGGAAAAAGTTCATAACCTATCGGCCTGCCTTCTTTGTCTACCAAAAGCCCTAACACAACCTGTACTTCATTTATCTTGTTGTCTTTGCTAAAACCAAAATTTTTAAGTTCATCGGCTCTACAACTCTCAAAGTATATTGTCGTCACGTCATAAAAAACTACATCAACTACCATCTTAAATAAATCCCTATTTTTCTGATACAGATACGTCTCTAAATCTTCTTTTATACTGTCAAGAAAATCTAAACACCTGTACAACTGATTTAAATCTATATCCTCTTCAAATCCAAAATATTTATTTCTCTGATGATAAGTTCTTAGTTTGCTCATAGGTTCTATCAATCTCTGTATGGTCATTAAAAAACTTACTTTGTCTACATCAAATTTTATCTTTCTCCCTTTTGTTGCTCTCTCTTTTAAAAACTTATCTATTTCAAGTTCTTCCCATAACTTTCTGAATACAATGTATCCCCAATTTTTTATAACTGCATCCGATACATCCTCTTCAGATTCAATAGTAACAGCTTTTGTATTTCCAGTAGTTGTTTTTTCAACAATGTCGGATAGTTTTCTTACAATGTTTTTAAAAGCAGGATCACTTTTGAGAAGATCAAGTCTACCAAAATTAAATAACACTCTTTGTTTTACCTTGCCATTTTCACGATAGTTTTCGACTAATCTAACATACTGGTAACCGCCAGCATTAGTTATTTTGACAAACATATGGTAACTCCTCAAAGGTATTTTGAGTAATTGTACCACAAAATATTCAAAATGTCAAGTATTTATAGCATATTTCAGACTATAATTTGCCACTACAATTTTTAAAATTTTTTATTTTTCTATTCTCAAAACCCGCATAAATTAAGACTTTGTTATTTTTTGTTAGCTCAAAAACTCCTCCTAACTGACAAAGTCAAGAAAAGTCCTGACCCTCATTTTTTATTTTAGTTTTTTGTTTACAAACGAAGAAAAGTCTATTGTCTTTGTTGACCTTAGCCTTAGCTTTACTTTTTTTCTTCTCAGTTTTATAATAATTGCTACTATAAAAATAATCATAAGTACCGAAAGAATGAATAGCACATAAAATAAAAACTTCATTCCTTTGACAAACCCTCTTTTTACATTATGTACGAACGTTGTAACTTTTGATTGAGGAATGTAACTTTCATATGAGAGTACAGGAATTGAAGTTAGCAAATATCCGCTACTATAAATGTATACTTTTCCAATTACAGTATCTTTGGTTATTGGTGGTTTGATATCTTTGAGAAAGTCTACATGATAAGTGACGTCTTGTTTTTTTGAATTTGAGCTTTGATTTTTTAGAATAAAGAATGGAGATTTAATGTATCCTTCAATCCATTTGTTGTTAGTTTTATCTACCATTACCTTTCCAACAATTTGATTTTGTTTAAACAATTCTTCTTTTTTGAAATTATTAAAACCGTAATCAAAAAGCTTAATTACATCGGCAAAGGCGTCGTCAGAAGCTAAAATCACTGCAATAAGGTCTATATCATCTTTTTTTGCAGAGGCAATCAAACATCTTTTTGCCTGAGCAGTATAGCCTGTCTTCATACCATTCGCATATGGATAATAATACTTTGAATTTTTTCGCAAAAGTTTGTTGATATTATATATAATTTGCCAATCAGGTTTTTTGTGCATTGAAGCTGTTGTAATTTTGTATTCAACAGTTGACATAATCTTTCGTAAAATTTCATTTTTATAAGCTTGCCGAGCAATTAAGCTCAGGTCATAAGCTGTTGTGTAATGCTGTGGGTTGTGAAGCCCATTTGGATTTACAAAATGAGAGTTTTTTGCACCTATGTTTTGAGCAAATAAGTTCATCTCTTTAACAAACTCTTGTATACTGCCAGAGATATTTTCAGCAATCACATTGGCAGCGTCATTCGCAGATATTAAGAGCATTGCATAAAGAGCATCCTGAAAAGATATTGTCTCACCTTCGTTAAGGTAGTAACTGCTACTGCCAGGTTCTATCATTATGGCGGTTTTAGACACTTTAAAAGTTTTGTTCAGGTCTTTTTCTTTAGAAAGTGCAACAAGAGCTGTTAGGATTTTTGTTGTGCTTGCTGGAAAACACCTTAAATTTGGATTTTTTTGATAAAGTAACTGTCCAGTGTATGCGTCGATAAGAATTGCCGACTTGGCACTTATATCGGGTAATGTGCTATTACTTTCTTGTGTTGAATAAACTGGCACCGGGATGAGCAAAATTAAAAAGACTAATAAAGCGATCTTCAAAGAATTAAAAAAAAGCTTTTCAGACTTTTGTGTCATTAAAACATGATGCCTCCTTCAAAAACTTTTGATATCTATGATAAAATAAGTATATATTATGCAGTTAAATTAAGTCAATTGTGAACATTTCTCATGTCCTATTTTTAAAGAAGGAAGGTGAAAGTATGTTTTCATTTTCAAAAAGAGAAAAAATAATGATTGCCATAATTGGGCTACTTATTGTGCTAAATATTATACAATACTTTAAATACTCAGTTACTGATAGAAATGATAGTTATCAATTACTGCTTGATACACAAACTGAACAGGTGCAGCAACAAGAAAAGGAAAGTTCACAGATAGACCAAAACACACAGGAACAAAACTACTATGTAGTGTATGTCTGCGGCAATGTAAGAAAGCCAGGAGTTTATGAACTTCCGAGTAGTAGTAGAGTAAATGATGCGGTAGAAAAAGCCGGAGGTTTATTACCAAATAGTGACCTAAATGCTATAAATCTTGCTGAAAAAATACAAGATGGCCAGAAGATATACATTCCCAAAATTGGTGAGATACAGAATCAAACCATTCTGTCTTCTCAGACTACACAAAACACTCCAAATTTCCCTGGCCAGAGTGGTAAAATAAATATAAATACTGCCTCGAAAGAAGAACTAAAAACTCTTGATAGAATAGGTGATAAACTTGCAGAAAGAATAATAGAGTATAGACAAACACACGGTCCGTTTAAAAGTATAGAAGAGATAAAAAACGTAAATGGTATAGGAGATAAGATATTTGAAGCCATTAAAGATTCTATTACAGTTCAATAATGAATTGACAAAACTCAAATAAAAGTTTATAATACAACCGTTATGATATGAGGTGACAAAAAGATGAGATTAGATGTGTCAAAACTTAAATCAAATGGCGATTCAGAAGAATTTGAATTTTGCGAAAATTGGGAAAAGATAGAATTTAGGGGTGATAACTTATTCTTTGTTGAACCAGTTAGTTTTTATGGAGTTGCAACAAAGAAAGGAAATGTGATTGAAGTAAGTGGTAATATCAAAACAAAACTTAAAACAAGTTGTTACAGATGTGCGGAAGATACTTTTGTTGATGTCGATGTTCCATTTTATGAAGAATATTCAAACAATGCTGAGATTAAAGATGATGAGGTAATTCAATTTGAGAACGATGTGATAGAATTTGACGAAAATGTAATTGCAACTATTGTGTTGTATCTTCCGATGAAATACTTATGCAGAGAAGACTGTAAAGGTTTATGTCCTATTTGCGGCACTAATCTCAATTTTGGTTCGTGTTCGTGTGAAAGAGATGAGATTGACCCAAGACTTAGCATTTTAAAAACACTAAAAAATATGCTTGACACAGATGAAAAGAAGGAGGTGTGAAGGTTGGCTCAACCAAAAAGAAGATGGTCAAAGCAAAGAACTCATAAACATAGAGCAAATTGGAAAATTGAAGCTCCGAATCTTGTTGAATGTCCTCAATGCCATGAGATGAAACTTCCACATAGAGTTTGCCCAAGCTGCGGATACTATAAAAATAGAAAAGTAGTAAATGAAGACTAAGATAAGAAAAATAGCCCTGAGAAAACTTTCAGGGCTATTTTTACTTATGAAAAAGTATTTTAATTCCTCCCAAAAATGTGATAAATTAAAAATTGCAAAGGGTGAATTCTCTATTGCAAAAGAAAAAGATAAGGAAAATAATTGGTGTAAAGCGAAAACTTGTTGACAGCTTACAGAAGTTACACCTTGATATACTGGTGTATCTTAACCTAAAGAAGTTTCTATCAAAGTTGGATTTTACCACTGCATTTATATATATGAGTTTGCCAGATGAGGTTGATACAAGTAGGATTATAAAATACCTTACGGCAAAAGGTAAAAAGATTTGTGTTCCAAAAATTGTTGACAAAGAAAAAATGATTGCTACAGAATACAGGAAAGATAGTAAATTAAAAAGAAACAAGTTTGGAATTGTGGAACCAAAAGAAACAATAGAGGTAAATCCATCTAATATAGACATTTGTATAATTCCCTTATTGGCTTTTGATAGGAGTTTGAATAGAATAGGGTTTGGTAAAGGCTATTATGATAGGTTTTTAAGAGAAGTAACTTCCTCCTGTTTAAAAGTGGGTATTGCATATTATTTTCAGATGGTACCAAGAATTTTTGCTGAAAAGCATGATGTTGAGCTTGATGTTATTGTGACTGATAGGCTCATTTTAAGAAAAAAAGAAAACAAATATAGGGGAGAATACAATGAGAAGGATTATACTTAAAAACGCCAAAGAGAATATGATACTTGCAAAAGACATTTATAGCGAAGATGGAAAGATTTTGGTTGCTTCTGGTCAAAAACTTACAAGCAGTATAATAAAAAGGCTGAAGGACTTTGGTGTATATGATATCTATATTGTAGATGACAATACAGACATAGTTGAAATAGAAGACGTTATCACCAAGGAGATCAAAGAGGAGGCATTTAGAGTTGTAAACACTGCTTTCAGTTTAGAGTATATTAATTCACAAGAGATTACGCCTGAGATAAGGCTACTTATTAGCAAGATTATTTCACAACTTATTGAGCAAAAAGAAGTTGTACTAAACCTTTGTGATATCAGAACGGTGGGAAACTATACGCTATTTCACTCACTTAACACTACCGTCTTTGCACTTTTGGTTGGAATAAAGCTGAATTATGACTATGACAAGCTGCTGGCACTTGGAATGGGCACATTACTTCATGATATAGGCAAGGTAAAGGTCCCAAAAACCATTTTAAGCAAAAAAGGTCCTCTACAAGAAAAAGAGTATGAAATGATAAAGATGCACACAATTATTGGGTATGATATCTTAAACTCTGAGTACAAATTTGAACAGCAAGTGGCTGAAATTGCCCTTTATCATCACGAAAGACTGGATGGAAGTGGATATCCATTTGGAAAAACAAGAGATGAGATACCCCAGACAGCTAAGATAGTTGCAGTAGCAGATGTGTTTGATACACTTGTAAGTGACAGGGAGTTTAGAAAACGTCTAAAACCCCACATAGCAGTAGAATATCTTTTAAATTCATGTTCAACCCATTTTGACAGCTATATTGTATCCAAGTTTGTTACTTTTATATCACTATTCCCAATAGGGACACCTGTGATATTGAATACAAGAGAAAAGGGAATTGTTGTACATAACAACCCCAAGTTTCCATCTCGCCCTATCGTGAGAGTTCTCTATGACAGTGAAGGTAGAAAACTTCCATACAAAAAGGATATAGATTTGGCATTGAATTTTCACTATTATATAGTTGATGTTTTAGAAGATATAGAACTTTGAAGACAAGAAAGGTGTAATAAAAGATGAGTTTTGTACATCTTCATGTGCATACAGAATATAGTTTGCTTGACGGAGCTGTTCGGATAGGAAGCTTATTTGAAAGAGTAAAACAGCTTAATATGCAAAGCATTGCGATAACAGACCATGGAGCTATGTATGGGGTTGTTGAATTTTACAAGGCAGCAAAAGAACATGGAATAAAGCCAATTATAGGATGTGAAGTATATATTGCTCCTCGTTCACGGTTTGACAAAGAACCAAATATTGACAATGATATTCATCATTTGGTACTTCTTGCAATGGACAATGACGGGTACAAAAACCTTTCAAAGATTGTCTCACTGGGATTTATTGAGGGATTTTATTATAAGCCAAGAATTGACAGGGAAATCCTTTCTAAGTATTCAAAAGGTTTAATTGCGCTGACAAGCTGTCTTGCTGGAGAGATACCTAAATTAATTCTCAGAGACCAAAAGGAAAAATTAGTTGATGCGATTAGTTTTTACAAAGATACTTTTGGGAGCAACTTTTATTTAGAACTTCAATATCACGGAATTGAAGAGCAAAGATTTGTAAATAGTGAACTCATAAGACTTTCTAAAAAATACCAGATTCCTCTTGTAGCTACAAATGATGTACATTATCTAAGAAAAGAAGATAGAGAAATTCACGAAATATTGCTTTGTATTCAGACAGGTAAAACAATACATGATAGCAATAAAATGGAGTTTCCTACAAATGAGTTTTATCTCAAATCTCCTGAAGAGATGGAAGAAATATTTGGGTATGTTCCTGAGGCGCTTAAGAATACGTTGGAGATTGCTGAAAAATGTAACGTTGAATTTGAATTTGGAAAGATTAACCTTCCAAAATTTCAACTACCAGAAGGAAAATCTGATGCGTTTGAGTATCTCAAAGAGTTAGCACTGTCTGGTTTTGAAAAAAGATATTCAAAAGAAGACAAAGCAGCATATGACAGACTTTTAATGGAATTAAGTGTGATAAGAGACATGGGTTTTACAGAATACTTTTTGATTGTCCACGATTTTATAAACTTTGCAAAACAGAACAATATAATGGTCGGGCCTGGTAGAGGATCTGCGGCAGGAAGCATAGTTGCATATTGTCTTGGAATTACAAACGTCGATCCAATCAAGTATAATCTTCTTTTTGAGAGATTTTTGAACCCTGAAAGGGTTTCTATGCCTGATATTGATATTGATTTTTGCTATCAACGAAGGCAAGAAGTAATTGATTACGTTACTAACAAGTACGGTAAAGATAGAGTAAGCCAAATAATAACATTTGGTACAATGGCAGCAAGAGCCTCAATAAGAGATGTGGGAAGAGCACTTGGTATACCATATGCGCAAGTTGATGAGATTGCAAAGATGATACCTTTTTCACCTGGCATGACAATTGATAAGGCGCTTGAGATAAATTATGACCTTAAAAAATTGTATGATCAAAACGACACTGTCAGAAGAATAATTGACACTGCAAAAAGTCTGGAGGGAATGCCACGCCACACTTCAGTTCACGCAGCAGGAGTTGTTATTTCAAACTGTCCGATTACCGAACTGGTTCCTTTAGCAAAAACAGAGGATGCTATAGTTACTCAATTCCCAATGACCAATTTAGAAGAGCTTGGACTTTTGAAGATGGACTTTTTAGGATTGAGGACTCTCACTGTCATTCAGAATACCTTAGAACTTATAAAAAAACATCGCAACATTGAAATTGACCTTGACAAAATTGACTACAATGACAAGAATGTTTACCAGTTCATTTCCGAAGGAAATACAAATGGAGTGTTCCAGCTTGAAAGCAGTGGTATGAAACAGTTCATGAAAGAATTAAAACCAGAAAATTTAGAGGACGTAATAGCAGGAATATCTCTTTTCAGACCAGGTCCTATGGACCAGATTCCAGTATATATTCAAAACAAAAACAATAAAGGGAAAATTGAGTACTTGCATCCAAAACTTGAGCCAATTTTAAATGTTACGTACGGATGTATAGTTTATCAAGAGCAAGTTATGCAGATTTTTAGAGAACTTGCAGGCTATTCACTTGGGAGAGCGGACCTTGTCAGACGCGCAATGGCAAAGAAAAAAGCAGACATTTTGATGGAAGAGAGAGATAGATTTATTGAAGGAGCTGTTGCCAACGGTGTTGATAGGCAGGTAGCAGAAAAGATATTTGCAATAATTGAGGACTTTGCAAGCTATGCATTTAACAAGTCTCATGCAGCAGCTTATGCTATTTTGGCGTATCAGACAGCTTATTTGAAGAGATACTTTACCATTGAATTTATGACAAGCTTAATTACAAGTGTAATGAACTCAAATGAAAAGGTTGGAATGTATATTGAGGAGTGTAGAAGATTTGGAATTTCGGTCCTGCCACCTGATATAAACAAAAGTAGCTATGACTTTACAATCGAGGGGAATAGTATTAGATTTGGTTTGAGAGCAATAAAGAGCTTAGGCGAAAATGTCATTTCTCATATTTTAAAAGAACGCGAACAGAATGGAGAGTTCAAGGACTTATATGATTTTATAATGAGAGTAGATACTAATACGGTGAACAAGAGAATTATTGAGAACTTAATAAAAAGTGGAGCTTTTGATTTTACGAAGGTAAACAGAAATTCACTCTTAGCTTCTGTGGAAGATATTCTTACAATTAAGCAATTGCAAAAGAAAAGTGCAAATCAAGTGACGTTTTTTGAAATATCTAACAGTGACATAGAGCTTTTTTCATACAAAAACCTTCCTCAACCGAGTCCTGAGGAACTTTTGCAAATGGAAAAAGATGCAATAGGAATCTATATAACTGGTCATCCATTGGAAAAGTACGCAGATTTGATTTCAAAATACAATGTTGTGAATTTAGCTGAACTTTCTAATATGACAGAAGAAGATGAGTACAAATACCAGCAAATACTTGTATGTGGAGTCTTGAAAGAGGTAAAAATAAAACTTACCAAGAACAACCAAACAATGGCATTTGCAAAATTGGAAGATTTGACCGATTCTTTAGAAGTTTTGTTTTTTCCAAGCGTTTACGAAAAGTATTCACATTTAATGAAAGAAGATTCAATTTTATTGATTGAAGCAAAAGCCACATACAGAGAAGATGAAGGTGTGAAAATTATTGCACAAAAAATAGATAGACTTGGTGAGAAAGAAGATAGTTTATCTTCTCCAAAAAAATCTAATAAAGCAGTTGCAATAAAGACAGACGACGACTCTATTTTGAAGTCCAAAAAGTTTACCTCTTTTGTTAAATTTTTTACAGGTAGTTCTAAAATTATTGTGTATTACAAGCAAAAAAGGCTTGTTTCAAAAGCAAATATGTGCATAGATATAAATGACGTTGTGATTGAGCAACTAAAAGAGTGGTTCGGTGAGGAAAATGTGTGGCTTGAAGATTTAGATTCTTGATTTTTAGGCTTTTTTGTTATAATATTTGAAAAGAGGTGAGAAAGGATAATGGAAAATGTATACGAGTACAAAAATGGAGACTATATAGTAGTGAAAGCGTTGGAGAATGGTGTAAATGTAATAGGGCTGACAAGAGGCAAGGACACAAAGCTTCATCACACTGAAAAGCTCGACAGTGGTGAGGTGTTACTTGCCCAGTTTACTGAAGTGACATCTGCAATAAAGGTAAGAGGCAAGGCAGAAATTTATACAAAGTTTGGGGTTGTGATTGCAGAATCCCAAAATAAATAAATTTAGAAGGTGTTTTTATGTGGGAAGTTGTATATATAACATCTAATAGTGAAGTAGCTAATAAAATAAGAGAAGAGTTAGAAAAAGCAGGAATACATGCAAAAATTAAGGCAATTTCTCAAGAGGGGCAGGAAGGCTATTTTGAAATTATTGTGCCAGAAACTGATGTCAATGAAGCACACAATATAATTATTGAAAAAGGATTCTAAAATTTACAGAAAGGGGTACCGTGTATGCCAGAAGTGAAGACAATAGGAGTGCTTACAAGTGGTGGAGACGCACCGGGAATGAATGCAGCTATAAGAGCTGTTGTGAGAACAGGAATTTACTATGGTTTTAGAGTAATGGGAATAAGACGTGGGTACAATGGTCTGATAGAAGGCGATATATTTGAAATGAATTTAAGGTCAGTGTCTGATATAATTCAGCGTGGAGGAACAATTCTGCTGACAGCAAGGTCTCCAGAATTTATGACAGAAAATGGATTAAAAAAGGCAGCATCCATGTGTAAGATATTCAAGATTGATGCTCTTGTTGTAATTGGAGGAGACGGTTCTTTTAGAGGGGCAAGAGATTTGAGTAAATTTGGAATAAATGTAGTTGGTATTCCTGGAACAATTGACAATGACATTGCATGCACAGATTATACAATTGGATTTGACACTGCTTTAAATACTGTCCAAGATGCAATCAATAAGATTAGAGACACAGCAACTTCCCATGAAAGAGTTAGCATTCTGGAAGTGATGGGAAGACATGCAGGTTATATAGCGCTTTACAGCGGTATAGCTGGTGGTGCTGAGTCAATTGTGATACCCGAAAAGGGCTTGGACAAAGACGAGATAATAAGAAGGATTATAGATGGTAAAAACAAAGGGAAGCTCCACAATTTAATCATCTTAGCAGAAGGAATTGGTGGGGCAACAGAACTTGCAAGAGAGATAGAAGAGGCAACAGGTATTGAAACAAGAGCAACCATCCTTGGGTATATCCAAAGAGGAGGCTCACCAACTGCATATGATAGAGTGATGGCAAGTCTTATGGGGGCAAAAGCAGTTGAAGTAATCAGAGAAGGAAAGAGAAATAGGATAATTGCCCTAAAAGATGGTAAGATTGTTGACTATGACATTGATGAGGCTTTATCTATGCAAAAGAGCATTGACGAGTATATGTATAACTTGGCTACGATCTTATCTTTATAAGAAATTTTGGAGGTTTTAAAATTGAGAAAGACAAAGATAGTCTGTACATTGGGGCCAGCAAGTGACTCTGAAGAGATAGTAAGAAAACTTATTGAACATGGAATGGATGTTGCAAGGCTTAATTTTTCTCACGGAACTCACGAAGAACATAAGAGAAAAATTGATTTGATAAAAAAAATTCGTGAAGAGCTTGATAAGCCTATTCCTATTTTGCTTGATACAAAAGGTCCAGAAATTAGGATTGGTTTTTTCAAAGATGGTAAGGTTGAATTGAAAGAAGGACAGAGATTTATACTCACAACAGAGGAGATATTAGGAAATGAAGAAGTTGTAAGTATAACCTACAAAGAACTTGTTGAGGATGTAAAACCAGGTGACAAGATATTGATTGATGATGGATTGATTGAGCTTATTGTTGAAGACAAGACAGACAAGAATATAATTTGTAAAGTAAAAAACGGAGGAGTTTTAACAAATCAAAAAGGAGTAAATGTTCCAGGTATACCCATAAGGCTTCCAGCACTGACTCAAAAGGACAAGGAAGACATTCTTTTTGGTATTGAAAACGATGTTGACTTCATAGCAGCTTCTTTTATAAGAAAGGCAAGTGATGTTCTGGAGATAAGAGAGTTTTTAAATAAACACGGCGGTAGAGACATTTTGATAATAGCTAAAATAGAGACTCAAGAAGGTGTTGCAAACTGTGATGAGATTATAAGAGTTGCTGATGGAATTATGGTTGCCAGAGGAGATTTAGGTGTTGAGCTTCCATTTGAGGAAGTACCACTTGTCCAAAAAATGCTTATTGAAAAATGTTATAAAGCAGGCAAGCCAGTAATTACAGCAACCCAAATGTTAGAATCAATGATAAGAAATCCGCGTCCAACAAGAGCAGAAGTAAGCGACATAGCAAATGCAATCTTTGATGGAACATCTGCTATAATGCTTTCTGGCGAGACGGCTATGGGTAAATACCCTGTTGAAAGTGTTGCTACAATGGCAAAGATTGCTGAAAGAGTAGAAAGCCAGATTGACTATATCAAAAGATTCCAATCTCAGGTGTTTGACATGCCAGTTAATGTTACAAATGCTATATCTCATGCTACGTGTACAACTGCCCATGACCTTGGGGCAAAGGCAATCATTACTGTTACAAAATCAGGCAACACAGCAAGAATGGTTTCAAAATTCAGACCTGCTTGTCCAATTATAGCAACTACTCCATGCGAGAAGGTAAGAAGACAACTCAATCTTTCATGGGGTGTTTATCCTTTTTTAGCTGAGTATAAAGATTCTACCGATGATATCTTCGACCACTCAGTAGAAATTGCTGTTAAATCAAAGATTGTCAAAAATGGCGATTTGGTTGTAATCACGGCAGGTGTGCCAGTTGGTGTAAGTGGAACAACAAATATTCTCAAAGTTCATGTTGTTGGTCATGTACTGGTTGAAGGAAGAGGTTGGGGAAGTGGCAAAGTTACAGCAAGAGTATGTGTTGCAAAAAATCTTAATGAGCTAAAGCAAAACTTTGAAGATGGAGATATAATTGTCACAACGCAGACAAACAATGATTTTATTCCTTATATGAAAAGAGCATCAGGTATTATAACAGAAGAAGGCGGCCAAAACTCACATGCAGTAATTGTCGGTGCTGCGTTGGATATTCCTGTCATAACCGATGCTAAAAATGCTGTAGAGATACTCAAAAATGGAATTGTTGTTACAATGGATGCACAAAAAGGACTTGTCTTTAGTGGAGAACTCAAGAGCTAAAATTACTTATTTGGGGTAATCAGAAATGATAGAGACAGATCTTGTTGTAAGATATGCTGAGACAGATAAAATGGGGATTGTCCATCATTCAAACTATTTTATATGGTTTGAAGTTGGAAGGACAGAGCTTATTAAAAAGGCAGGGATTTCATATTCTGAGATAGAAAATAACTTGGGTGTGTATTTACCATTAATAAGTTGCGGCTGTGATTTCAAAAAGCCTTGTTTTTATGAAGATAGGCTAAAAATTAGAACAAAGATTTATAATTTGACACGTAGTAGAATAAAATTCTATTATGAAGTTTTAAAAGAGGGTATTGTTTGTGCAACTGGATATACCGAACATGCGTTTGTTGACAGAAGTTTCAAGCCGATAAATTTAGAGAAAAAGAACAAAGAACTTTTTGGTTTGTTTCAAAAATTATTTGAAGAAGATATTAGTAAATAATTTGACATCCTTGAGATAAGTGAGTTATAATAGTACCATAAATCCCGTGCTTGTGTTTTTGAGCTTGGTTTGAGAGGAGGGAATTTGATGTCAGAAGTAAGAGTGGGCGAAAATGAATCGCTCGATAGTGCCCTCAGGAGATTTAAGAAGAAATTAGCAGAGGCTGGGATTTTAGCAGAGCTTAGAAAAAGAGAGCACTATGAAAGCCCAAGCGTACGAAGGAAAAAGAAATCAGAAGCGGCACGTAGGAGAAAGCGCAGATAAGTTGTAGGGGGCGTGGATTTTGAGCCTTAAAGAAAAGCTTTTAGGAGATTACAAATCTGCTATGAAAGAAAAGGATGTTGTGAAAAAGAATGTCGTTGGCATGGTAAGAGCTGCAATATTGCAGTTTGAAAAGGACAATAAAGTTGTGCTTGACGACAGTGGGGTTTTGAATGTAATTGCAAAAGAGATCAAAAAGAGGAAAGATAGCCTGCCAGAGTATATAAAAAGTGGAAGACAGGAATTGATTGATGAGCTAAATAGAGAAATTGAGATATTGCAATCATACCTTCCGCCTATGCTGACCGATGAAGAAATAGAAAAAATAGTTCTTGAGGTGATAGAAAAGTTAAAACCTTCAGGAATGAAAGACATGGGCAAGGTTATGCAAGAAGTAATGCAAAAGGTAAGTGGCAGGGCAGAAGGTAAGGTTGTGAGTGAGGTTGTGAAAAAGCATCTCTCAAGATTATAATGAAGAGTATAACAAGTGGTTCTCCCAAAAAGGAGGGCCACTTTTTTGTTATAAAAGTATGAGAGTATAAATAAAATAGAGGTGGAACAGTTTGTTTTAAGGTGTGTGAACTATATCAATGAAAAAACACAAGGTTTTAAAAGAGATGATACAAGTTTCTCAACTTCCCATAGAAGCAATTACAAATGAACCGAGAATTACAGTTGTTGGAGAAGATGAGGTGGTAGTAGAGAATCATAAGGGGCTTATTATGTATGAAGAAAACGTAGTTAAATTAAGTACAATAAAACGTCCACTTTACATTAAAGGTAATAAACTTATAATCAAAAAAGTGAACGAAGAAGTTATAGTGATTGGTTGAAAGATAAAATGTATTGAGTATATAAGCCTAAGTGAGGAGAAAGAAAAATAAGATGCTTACGAATTACGTAGTCTTGAAAGTAGAAGGTGGGAATCTAAATAAGTTTTTGAATATGCTTGTATTTAACAAAGTTTTACTGGCAGTAAAGAAAAGAGAACCAGATTCGTTAATTATTATGATAAGGTTGTCTAATTTTAGGAAAGTAGTAAACATTACTAAAAAGTCAAAATCAAGGTTTCATGTTTTAGAAAAGAGGGGAATTTATTTTTTATTGAGAGAAGTTACAATTTTTAAGCTTATCTCCATTGTGTTTTCCGTCTTTTTACTCTTTCTGTTCAATCTTTTTATATTTGATATAAAAATAAACCCTCAAAATGACGATAGCTTAGTGCGCAAAAAATAGAACAAAAGTTGAGGAACTACAACATAAAACCATTTACATTAAAGTCCTGCATTGATGGAGAAAAACTATCAAAAGTGCTTCTTTCCGAATTAGAAGAGCTGATGTGGGTAAAGGTGAAGAAAGAAGGGGGATTATTAATAGTAGAATACGTAAAAAGAGAAGGAGACAATCCACAAAACAAACATGGGAAAATTTTTGCAAGAAGCAGTGGAGTTGTACAAAAGCTTTTACTAAAATCAGGAAATGCTCTTGTGAAAGAAGGAGATACTGTAATTGCAGGTCAGCTTCTTGTTGATAACAAGGTTGTTACGAAAGATGGAAATGAGTACTATGAAGATGCCATAGCAGATATAATTGCGGCAACATTTTATACAGTCTCTAAAGACTTTTCTTTGCCTACATCTCAGAAGGTTTATACCTTTCAAAAAAAGGTGCCATTTATTGCAATAGGTCAACATGAGGTTATACCAAAAATTGTGGTTACTAATAATGAAAATTGTGATAAAATTAAAATAAGGGAGTATAAAATTTTTATTGTTCCATTTAGAGTAGGTGTATATGAGATAAGAAAATATGAGTTAAGAAAATATATCCTTGATTTAGAGAAGGTAAAAGAAGAGCTAATAAAAAGTTGCGATAAGGATTTTAAAAGAAAAACGACAGATAAAAAAATTCTTGCTATTTCAAAAGTAAGGACATATTTTAAGGTCATAAAAATGAGGAACGAAATAAAGAGGATAGAATGTATTAGATATTATGAATGTTTGGAAGATATAGCATTGAAAAAATAAAACGGACTTTAGGAGGGTAAGCTTTTGTTGGAAGAAAGATTAATATCAACTGTAAGTATTGAAGATACAAGAGATCTGTGGAACATCTTTGGTGAGTTTGATTCTAAGGTAAAAACCTTGGAGGAATTGTTGCATGTTAATATAGTTTTCCGTGATAATGCAATTAAAATTATTGGAAACAGTCCTGAAAACATCAGAAAAGCTGAGAAAACAATAAAGATTTTACATGATATGGAGAAGAAGAAACTGGACATTGATGAGCACACAATAAGATATGTTATCGAAACATTGGAAGACGAAGAGGTAAGGAAATTAGAAGATGAAGTCATATTTATAACCCACAGGGGAAAACAAGTAAAACCAAAGACGCTGGGGCAAAAGAGATATATTGAAGCAATAATGAACAACACAATTGTGTTTGGGATTGGGCCAGCAGGTACAGGAAAGACATATTTAGCAATGGCTATGGCTGTTTATTACCTTAAGAAGAAGGAAATAAGTAAGATTATTCTGACAAGACCAGCTGTTGAAGCGGGGGAAAAATTAGGATTTTTACCAGGTGATCTGCAGACAAAGGTTGATCCGTACTTAAGACCAATCTATGATGCACTGCATGATTTGATTGGCACAGAAACCTATCAAAGATATATGGAAAGAGGGATCATAGAGGTTGCCCCACTTGCATACATGCGTGGTAGAACCTTAGATGATGCTTTTATTATCTTAGATGAGGCTCAAAATACAACATCTGAACAGATGAAAATGTTTTTGACACGACTTGGATTTGGGTCAAAGGTGGTAGTAACGGGGGATATAACCCAGATTGACCTTCCGAGTGGTGTTGAGTCAGGACTTGTTCAAGTGACAAAGATACTCAGAGACATTGAAGGAATTGAGTTTGTGTTTTTGACATATCAAGATGTTGTAAGACATCAGCTTGTCCAGAAAATCATAAATGCATACAATAGGTATGAAGAAAAACGAAGGGAGAAACAAGAAAATTAAGATGTTACAAAACTATCAAAAATGGCATGAAAAGCAAAAAGTGTATTTTTGCCGTGTATTGTCACTCTTTACTTTTTTTATTATATCTATGATTTTAATATTGACATCTAACCAAAAAAATCAGGATTTTTTAATTAGAAGAATTTTGTCGGTATTAAATATCAACCCAAATCATTATGGTAATATACAAACTACCAAAGATTTCATAGGGATATTGTTACTTCTTCTGATCTTGCTTCTATTTATGTGTGTATACTTCTATCTTGTTGAAAGAGAGTTTATAAACAACTGCAAAGATATGACTGCTGTGAGTTCAATTTTGATTTTGAACTTACTTTTAATAAAATTTCTTCTTCCAATTTCTGCATTTGCAATACCTGCTTTTATGGGAATTGTGTTGGTTTCTCTTTTGATTGACGTAAGGATTGCAATTATTTTTAATATTGTTATATCAATCATTACATTGTTGATAGTAGGGGACAAAAACCTTAATTTTGCCTTGTATCTTTTTATAGGTGGAAGTTTAAGTTCAATTGTTTCACACAAGATTCAAAACAGAATGCAGTTTGTAAGTCATGGTTTTTTAGCAAGCATGATTTCATCTCTCTTTGTTTTGACAATGGAACTTGTTTACCAAACTCAAGGCGAAATGGTTTTATATAATGCAGTGAACTCCTTTGTTGGAACAGCGCTGTCATTTGTGCTTGCATATGGTACACTCCCAATATGGGAGTATATCCTTGACTATGCCACGCCAATTAGACTAATGGAGCTTTCAAACCCGAACCACCCACTACTGAAAAGACTTCTGTTAGAAGCACCTGGTACTTACCATCACAGCTTGATAGTAGGTAATTTAGCAGAGGTTGCTTGTGAAGCAGTGGGTGGGAATTACCTATTGGCACGAGTAGGAGCTTATTATCATGATATTGGAAAATTGAAAAGGCCATTCTATTTTAAGGAAAATCAAATTATAGAAGAAGACCCACACAATAAGATAACTCCAACACTTTCTGCGCTAATTATAACATCTCACACCAAGGATGGTGTAGAGATAGGCAAAGAGTATAGGCTTCCTAAACAGGTATTAGATATTATAAAGCAGCATCATGGGACAACAAAGGTGGCTTTTTTCTATGGCAAGGCTTTGGTACAAAATCAGCAGGTAAGCGAACAAAGGTTTAGGTATGAAGGCCCAATTCCTCAAAGCAAAGAAGCAGCAATAGTGATGCTTGCAGACTCTGTCGAGGCTGCGGTAAGAGCACTCTCGTCACCAACTCCACAGCTTATAGAAAGTACTATAAGGAATATAATTCATGAAAAACTTATGGATGGGCAGCTCAATTCCAGCAATTTGACCTTTAAAGAGTTGGAAGCTATTTGTGAGAGTTTTATTAAAGTTTTAACAGGTGTTTTTCATAAAAGAGTGAGCTATAATTTGATTGATGATGGTATAGACAAAGAAGAGGTGGTAGAAAGAAGTGAAAATTTACATTCAAAATCAGCAGGATAAATATCAAATAGATGAAAATATTTATAGGATAATAGAGGATTCGGTGCTAAATACGTTAAAGATTTTTATGGATGATGACAACTATGAGATTAGCGTAATGATTGTGGACAATCAGTTCATAAAAGAGCTAAACAAAAACTACAGGAATATAGACGAAGAAACTGATGTGTTGTCATTTCCTATTTTTGAGTTCAAAAATGGTGTGCTGCAGGAAGATATAACTATTGTGGAAGAGGAAATCCCACTTGGAGATATTGTTATTTCAATTGAAAAGGTATATGAACAAGCAAAGGAATTTGGACACTCGGTGAAAAGAGAGATAGCATATTTGACTGTTCACTCAGTTTTACACTTATTGGGTTTTGATCACATAGAAGAAAATGATAGAAAACTTATGAGAAAGTATGAAGAGATGGTCTTAGAAGGTATGGGATTGACAAGATGAAGAGAAAAAGGACACTTATTGAGAGTTTCGATAATGCAATAAATGGAATAATTGTTGCATTCAAGACACAAAGGAATATGAGGATACACTTTCTGATAGCTTTTTTAGTATTGTTATTTACTATAGTCTTCAAATTAAACAAAATTGAAACAATAATAATTTTAATTTGCATTGGGCTTGTTATTACGGCAGAACTTATAAACACTGCGATAGAAAATACCATTGATCTTATAGCCAAAGACTTTGAGACAAAAGCAAAGATTGCAAAGGATGTAGCAGCAGGTGCTGTTTTAGTAACTGCTCTTTTAGTATTAACAATTGGATACTTTTTGTTTTATGACAAGATGAAGTTGCCTTTAGAAATAACGTTAAAACACATAAGGGGAATTTCTTTTCATGTAGTTTTTTTATCACTTATTATAGTATCAATGGTAATAATTGTTGTAAAGGCTATTAACAATAGAACAAAGTTCATGCAAGGTGGTATGCCAAGCGGACATACAGCTTTAGCTTTTGCAGCAGCGACTGCCATAATTATGCTGACAAACAATTTGATAGTAGTAACCTTAGCTATTTTTATGGCGTTTTTAGTTTTGGAGAGTAGAATTGAAGCAAAGATTCACACCATTTGGGAAACAATTGTAGGGGCGGTTATTGGTATACTGGTGACACTTTTGATATTTAAGATTAAATAAAGAGAGGGACAAGTATGAGATGGATTTGTTCAAGAAATTTTTTATATAAAGCTTTTACAATTGCAATTGTAATAATTTTGCTTGTAGTTTTGTTAATAGGCTGTGGAAAGAAAAAGGCTTCTGTTTCTACAGGTTCCGAAGTCACAAAAGTCACACAGCCCAAAAAACAGGAACAAGTGGTTTCAGACGGTAGCAGAGCTGATACTTACACATGCAAGCTTACAGGTGAGGCAATACATCGAGGGGATGAACATCAGGTAATTGCAGTGATGATAAACAACGAACCAGGTGCAATTCCTCAGTCGTCGTTAAACCAGGCAGAATATTTGTATGAAGCACTAATAGAAGGTGGAGCGACACGTATAATGGCAATCTACCATCATACATATCCTAAAAAAGTGGGACCAATCAGAAGTGCAAGGCCTTACTTTATGCAGATAGCAAAGTCACTAAACGCGTATTATGTTCACTGTGGTGGAAGCCCCCAAGCTTATAGACTCTTTAAACAAAATTATATTCCTCATATTGATGCGATTTACACAGGTGGAGGAATTTTTTATAGAACATCTGATAGAAAAGCTCCCCATAATTTGTACTCGACTATGGAAAACCTGATAAGGTATTTTGATAAGAAAGGCTACAAGAAGCAGCAAAGTTATAAATTTTATCCTTTAACAGATAGGGTAGCAAATAAACATACATTGAGCAACTCAAAAGTAAAAATACGATTTTCAGGTTGGTATTATGTCAAGTATGAATATGACCCTGTCAAAAGAGTTTATATGAGGTTTGTGAAAGAAAAACCACATATTGACAAAGAAACAGGTTCTCAGCTTTTTGCAAAAAATTTGATAATATTAGTTGCTAAATATGACACAATAAAAAATGATGATAAGGGGAGGCAAGAAGTAGATTTTTCTAAAGGAAAAGGATACTTGCTTCAAGAAGGAAGAACTATTCCAGTAACTTATACATTTGATATGAAAAACTCATTTACAATTAAAGATAATGACGGTAAAGAGATTCAGCTTTTAAAAGGCAATACATGGTTTGAGATAGTGCCTCAATATGGAAAAGTTGAGATTAAATGAGAGGAGAGAGAATTTTGAAGGTAACCTTTTTAGGTGCTGCTCAAACTGTAACAGGTTCGTGTTACTATTTTGAATGTGACGGTAAAAAATTTTTGATTGACTGTGGTATGTTTCAAGGTGGACATGCTGAAGATGAACTGAATTTTGAGACATTTCCTTTCAATCCGCCAGATATTGACTTTATAATTTTATCTCATGCTCACATTGACCACAGTGGAAGAATTCCCAAGCTTTACAAAGATGGCTTTAGGGGGACAATCTATGCAACTGATGCAACTGCTGATTTATGTAGCATTATGCTTCCGGACAGTGCTCATATTCAGGAAAGTGAAGTAGAGTGGAAGAATAAAAAAAGAAAAAGAGAGGGAAAAGAAGGGCTAAAACCTCTTTACACTATTGATGATGCCTATTCCTGTTTGGAATTGTTCAAGGGTGTAAAATATGAGCAGGTGATTGAAATAAGCAATAATCTTCGGTTTGTATTAAAAGACGCAGGTCATATGCTTGGCTCAGCAATAGTTGAACTTTACATAACTGAAGGTGGGAAAGAGTATAAATTAGTGTTTTCTGGTGACTTAGGAAACAGAAATGTTCCTATCTTAAAAGACCCATCAACAATAGATGGGTGTGACTACCTTTTTATTGAAAGCACCTACGGCGATAGACTCCATGAAGATGTGGAAAACAAATCTAAAAAACTGATAAAGATAATTTGTGATACTATTTCAAAAGGTGGAAAGGTTATAATTCCCTCATTTGCTGTTGGGAGGACTCAAGAGATTTTGTATGAAATAGCAAAGGAGATAAGTAGTGGTTCTGATGAAGCAAAACTAATTCAGAGTGTTGAGATTTTTGTTGACAGTCCATTGGCTACCTCGGCAAGTAGTGTGTATAAAAAACATATAGATTATTTTGATGAAGAAGCTGCGGAGTTTGTAAAAAAAGGAATTTACCCGCTTGAACCTAAGAATTTAAAGTTTGTCCGCACAGCTGATGAATCAAGGATGCTAAATAACTATGAAAAAAGCTGTATAATAATCTCTTCAAGCGGGATGTGTGAAGCTGGGAGAATAAAACATCATCTCAAACATAATCTTTGGAAGGAAAACAACACAATACTCTTTGTTGGTTATCAAGCACCAAACACCCTGGGAAGAAAACTCTTAGATGGTCAGAAAAAGGTCAAAATCTTTGGTGAAGAAATTGAGGTTAGAGCAAAGATAGAGTATATTGAAGCATATTCTGGCCATGCGGATAAAAATGGACTTATTAACTGGATTGATAAGATGAAAAGTAAGCCAAAACAAATCTTTGTAGTGCATGGGGAGAAGGAGTCACAAATTGAGTTTGCACAGGAACTTGGAAAAATCTTTGGTGTTGATGTTCATATTCCTGCACGAGGCGAATTTTACGTAATAGATCCAGAGCAGGTTGTGACAAAAGATAGGCTATTTTCTCCTTCGCCTTCGTTTATCAATCTTTCAATTTTGGCTCAGATTGAGGATATTGAAGATGAGCTATACAGGTTAAAAGAACATATAAAGAGTGCTTCTATTTCACCAGAGAGATTAGATCTTCTGAACAACAATCTCGAAGAACTGAGATACCTTATTAGCTTAGCACTCAACGATTATTGAGGTTTTCATCTTATGTCCACATTATTTAGTACAAAAAGTTTGTCAGAAAATTTGAAGTAGATATCTATGGATGAGGTTTGGTAAGGTAGAGGCAGAAATTTAGCATAGAATTTTGCTTTGTATGCAAGAGGTTTATCTATTGGAAAGTTTTCAATTTCATAGTACGGAATGGGGTAAAACTTCTTTAATGTTTTTGTATCTTGAATGTAGATATATTCAAATGCTGATTTGTCAATATTTTTTTTATTAAGTCTTCAATAATAAGTGTTAAGCCAAAATAGCTTTGATTTCCTGTAATCTGAGAATAGATTATAAAAAATTTCTCTTTTGTTACCTTCTCAAGGCTTACTTTGAACTGTCCTATGATTGAAAAATACTTAGACTGTCCAAAATTTGTTTTTAACATGGAAGGTTCGTGGTACACATATATATACTGATTTGAACTTTTCATAATGAAGATGGTGAGAATAATGTATATAATTAAGATAACTAAAGCTAAACTTACAAGTTTTGTTTTCATTGTTAAAGTTACTTTGACTTAAAGACCATGCTCACTTAATATTATATTTTCTGCAACTTCCTTCTTTGCAGTGAAATAAAATTATTTTTTTTGCTCGAGGTGAAAAAATGAGATTCTTAGATGCAGGCGAAACCCATGGAAAGTGTTTAATAGGAATTCTTGAAGGATTCCCAGCAAATGTAAAAATCAATATTGAAAATATTAATAGGCTATTAGAACTTAGGCAACGAGGATATGGTAGAGGAAAAAGAATGGAGATTGAAAAAGACAAAGCTATAATTTTGTCAGGTGTGAGAAACTCCTACACAACAGGTGCACCCATTACAATAATGATTGAGAACAAAGACTATGTAAATTGGCAAAAATACATGGATCCAATTTCATGTGACACAGTGACTAAAAAGGTTACTATACCTCGGCCTGGTCATGCTGACTTGCCGGGGTGTCTTAAATATGGGTTTGTTGATGCAAGGCCGGTGTTAGAAAGGGCAAGTGCGCGTGAGACGGCTATGCGTGTTGCGATAGGAGCTTTGTGTGAGGAGCTTTTGAGGGTTTTTGGAATAAAGCTCTACAATCATGTTGTGGAAATAGGCGGGGTTAGAATTAAAAGAAAGTACAGTCTTGATGATGTAAGTTTGTTTGAAGAAGCACAGGATTCCGAACTTTTCTGTATTGACAAAGAGGCTGAGAGTGATATGAAAAAGGTAATAGATACAGCAAAAGAGTCGGGAGATAGTGTCGGTGGGGTTGCTGAAGTGATTTGTAAAAATGTGCCTTTTGGGCTTGGAAGTCATACACACTGGGATAGAAAACTTGACGGCCTTCTTGCTCAAGCCGTTATGAGCATCCAGTCTGTTAAAGGTGTTGAAATTGGACTGGGATTTGAAGCAGCAAGAAGGCTTGGTAGTGAGGTGCATGATGAGATCTTTTACGATGATCAAAAAGGCTTTTATAGAAAGACAAACAATGCAGGTGGCATTGAAGGTGGAATCTCGAATGGTATGGATATTGTAATAAGGGCTGCTTTCAAGCCAATTCCTACATTGTACAAGCCACTTAGAAGTGTAGATTTACAAGATTTAAAGGAAAAAGAAGCGGCAATTGAAAGGTCAGATACTTGTGCTGTACCAGCAGGAAGTGTCGTGATGAGGGCGGCTGTGGCTTATGTATTAGCAAATAGTTTGATTGAGCGCCTGTCAGGTGATTCCTTAGATATCATGATAGATAATTACAAAAGATTATACCAGAAGTAAAAGATGGATACATACCTCCCTACACGAAAAACTCAAAATAAAAGTGTAGGGGGTGTTTTTGTATATGGCCAAGATAATCAAGTTCTTCGTTCTATTGGTTATAGTAAGTTTATGGTCTCTAAATTACTGTAAAGAATGTTATGCAGGTTTAAAGTGTGACACTCAAATCACTGCAAAATCGGCAATAGCGATAGAATGGACCACAGGCAAAATTTTATTTTAGAAGAGTAAAGATTTAAAGCTCCCTATGGCAAGTACTACTAAAATAATGACAGCAATACTGACAATAGAAAATTGTGACCTCAACAAGGAGATTGAAATTCCTGCTCAAGCAGTTGGTGTTCCTGGCTCATCAATTTATTTAGAAAAGGGTGAAAGACTAAAAATAATTGAACTTTTGTATGGACTTATGCTTGCTTCTGGCAACGATGCTGCAGTGGCTTTGGCAATTAGCGTTTGTGGAGATGTTAAGAAATTTGTCCATTTGATGAATAAAAAGGCAAAAGAACTTGGACTTGAGAATACTGTATTTTCATCACCACATGGACTTGAAGAAGGACAGCATTACACCACAGCCCATGATTTAGCACGTCTTACTGCTTATGCTATGAAGAATCAGACATTTAGAGAGATTGTGAGGACGACTCAGAAAGAAATAAGATGGACAACCCGATCATATAACAGAATTTTGAAAAACAAAAATAAAATGCTCAAATCATATAAAGGAGCTGAAGGTGTTAAGACAGGTTTTACTAAAAGAGCTGGTAGGTGCCTTGTTACTTCTGCCTGCCGAGATGATTTTAGGGTTATTTGTTTTGTGCTCAACGCACCTGATATGTGGAATGATACCAAGAAAATTCTTGACTTTGCATATCAAAATTACAAACTTCTAAAAATTGAGAGAGGAGAGATGGGCTATTTGAAAGTCAAAGATTCAAGAGAAAAATGGGTAAAGTTAGGGATAAAACAACAAAAAAGCTTTATTTTTACAAAAGATCAAAGTCCAAAAATCAATGTGATTATTTCAAGCAAAATTTTGGCTCCAGTTAAAAAGTACACCAAGGTGGGAAAGATAGAAATAAAATTTGACCATCAATCCTACTCACTTCCTATTGTAACTCTTCAAGAATGTCAGAGGAAAACATTTTGGGATATCTTAAAAGAGAAGCTTTTCAAACAAAAAAGGTCCTAAAAGTAAATTTAGCGTGGGCTTGAGGCCACGCTAAATTTATTTTTTACTTTTCCATAAACGGTTCAAGCTCTTTTAAAAGGTCTTCGCAGTTGTCTGAATGAATTTCTACCTTAATAGGTTTGCTGAGGTCAAGGCTAAAAATACCCATGATCGACTTTGCATCAACTACATACCTGCCAGATGTCAAGTCAATGTCGAATGGATACTTGCTTACAATGTTGACAAAGTTCTTAACGGCATCGATTGTGTTTAGTCTTACTGTTACTGTTTTCATTTTAAATTCCTCCCTTCAAAACTAAAATAATACTCACACTTATTATCATACATATTTTTATGGCTCAAATCAATTAACCTCTTACACATTTTCTATACCCATTTTTCATTAAAAAATAACAATCTATTTTAATTTTTGTAATAAGGGCTGAAAAGCAATTGAGACTCTTTATTTATTGTAAGCTAAATATTATAATATAACTTAAACATGGAGGTGAATGTTATACATTGAAAGTTGCTTTTTATACACTTGGGTGCAAGGTAAACCAATATGAAACACAAGCAATTGCTGAAGCTTTTGAAAAACTTGGCTATGAGATAGTAGACTTTGATAAGCCAGCAGATATATATGTTATAAACACGTGCACAGTTACAAATATCAGCGACAGAAAATCAAGACAGGCAATAAAACGAGCAAAGAGAATCTCACCAGATAGCATAGTAGTGGTTATGGGTTGCTATCCACAAGTTTACCCGCAAGAGGTTCAAAAGATTGAGGGAGTTGATATAGTTGTTGGTACGAGAAATAGGGAAAAGATTTTAGAATATGTAACTGAATATTTGAAACAAAAAAAGAAGATTATTGATGTAAATAACGAATATAAAAGAGATGTTTTTGAAGAATTAAAAGTATCTAGTTTTAATGAAAGGACAAGAGCATTTATAAAGATAGAAGAGGGTTGCGAACAGTTTTGTTCTTACTGTATAATTCCATATGCAAGAGGTTCTGTTGTGAGCAGAAGTCTAAGTTCCATTTTGGAGGAAGTAGAAAGGCTTGCCTCAAATGGCTACAAGGAATTTGTAATCACAGGTATAAATATCTCTGCATATGGTAAAGATTTGGATTATAAGGTTACACTTCTTGATGTAGTAGAAGAGATTAGCAAACTTGAAAAAGTAAAGAGAATTCGACTTAGTTCGCTTGAACCAATTGTCATGAAAGAAGACTTTATAAAAAGATTAGTAAAGATTGACAAATTATGCCATCATTTACATTTATCACTCCAAAGCGGAAGTGACAAGATTTTAAAACTTATGAACAGGCATTATACAACTGAGGAGTACAGACAAATTGTAAAGATGGTGAGAGGTTATTGGGACGATGTTGCTTTTACAACAGATATTATCGTTGGTTTTCCAGGGGAGAGTGATGAGGATTTTGAGAGTACAGTAAAGTTTGTAGAAGAGATAGGGTTTTCAAGGATTCATGTTTTTAGATTTTCACCTAAAAAAGGTACCAGGGCATATGACATGCCAAATCAAGTGAGCAGTGCAGAGAAAGAAAAGAGAAGTGAGATTTTGAAAGGTGTAGCAAAACAACTTTCATTTAATTTTCACAAAAGGTTTGAGGGCAAGATATTAGAGGTCTTAATAGAAGAAAACTCGAGTTTTAAAGGGTATATTGAAGGATACTCAGGGAACTACATTCGCACACTTGTTCCCAAAATGGAGTCAATTAGGCTAAATGAGATTTACAAGGTCAAAGTAAGACAGGTTTTTGATGAGTATGTCATAGGGGATATAATAATTTGAAAAAGGTGGTGTTTGATTTGAACTTTGACATTTCGAGTTTAAAAGCTCAATGTGTAAGTGAAATAGCAAATGTTAAGAGTTTAAAGGAACTTGAAGAGTTTCAAATAAAGTATTTAGGAAAAAAAGGTATTATTAAAAACATGCTAAAAGAACTTTCCAGTCTTCCTCCAGACAAAAGAGCGCAAACTGGAAAAGAATTAAATGAATTGAAAGATTTTATTGAGGAGCAGATAGAACAGCTGAGAAAAAAATTTGAGGGAGAGGAAAAGCAAAGAAGAATACAAAAGGAGAGAATTGATGTAACAATTCCCGGAAAAAGAGTAGAAATAGGAGCAATCCATATACTATCTCAAGTACAAAAAGAGATTAGCGAGATATTTTTGAACATGGGATATGAGATTGCTGAAGGACCTGAGGTAGAGCTTGACTATTATAACTTTGAAGCTTTAAATATTCCTGCTGACCATCCAGCACGTGACACTCAGGATACTTTTTATATCTCAGATGATGTTTTACTGAGAACACATACCTCACCTGTTCAGATTCGAGTTATGAAAAGTAAAAGACCTCCAATTAAGATAATTTCCCCTGGAAGGGTTTACAGATCTGATGAGGTTGACGCAACGCACTCACCTATATTCCATCAAATAGAAGGACTTTTTGTAGACAAAGGGGTTACAATGGCTGATTTGAAGGGAACGCTTGAGGTTTTTGCAAAGAGATTTTTTGGTGAAGAGACAAGAATAAGATTTAGACCTCATTATTTTCCATTTACAGAACCTTCGGCTGAAGTTGATATCTCTTGTATTTTTTGTAGTGGAAAAGGTTGCAGGACATGCAAAGGAGAAGGATGGATTGAGATCTTAGGAGCAGGGATGGTACACAGAAAGGTTTTAGCAAATTGTGGGATTGACCCGGATGAATACACAGGGTTTGCATTTGGTATGGGGGTTGAAAGAATAGCACTTTTGAAGTACGAGATTGAGGATATTAGACTTTTTTACGAAAACGACCTTAGATTTTTGAGACAATTTAGATAAGAGTATAATAAGTTACCAAAGGAGTGAAGAGTTTTGAAGGTATCTCTTGAGTGGCTAAAAAGCCTTGTGGATATAAACTGTGGAGTAGATAAACTTGTCGAGAAACTTACAATGACTGGTACAAAAGTTGAAGGGTATGAGAGAAGACTTTATTTTGTCAAAAATGTGGTTGTAGGCAAAGTATTAGAAATATCTTTGCACCCTGAGAATCCTAACTTGTCTATTTGCAAGGTTGATGTTAAAGATGAGATTTTGACAATTATCACAGCTGCTAAAAATGTCTACAGAGGTGCTTTTGTTCCTGTTGCAAAAGTTGGTGCAACTCTCGCAAATGGCAAAGTAATTAACAAATTAGAATTTAAGGGTGTTGTTTCAGAAGGCATGCTTTGTTCCCTAGATGAACTTGGGCTAACAAGTGCCGAGTTTCCCTATGCCGATGAAAATGGTATTTTTATTCTTGAAGGCATGGATGATGGAAAACTTGGTACTGATATTAAAGAAGCTTTAGGAATAGACGATATAATCATAGACTTTGAAATAACCTCTAATAGACCTGATTGTTTGAGCGTTGTGGGTTTGGCAAGGGAGATTGCTGCAGTTTTGAAGACAAATTTGAAATTCCCAAACTTGGTCTATAAAGAATCTGAAGACAGGATTGAGAATTATCTTGATAAAATTGAGATTCAAGATAAAAATATTTGCAGAAGGTATATTGGCAAAGTGATAAAAAATGTCAAAATTGAACCATCTCCGCAGTGGCTTAGAAAAAGACTTATAGCCTGTGGTATTCGTCCAATAAACAATATTGTAGACGTTACAAATTATGTTATGCTTGAGATAGGACAGCCTCTTCACGCATTTGACCTTAACAAAATTCATGGAAGGAATGTATTTGTAAGACTTGCAAATGATGGTGAAGAGATTATTACACTTGACGGTGTAAAAAGAACTTTAAGACCTGTAGACATAGTTATTGCGGATGAGGACAGAGCGATTGCGGTAGCTGGGGTGATGGGTGGTTTGGAAACAGAGGTTGACGAAAATACCAAGACAGTGCTTCTTGAGGCTGCTACATTCAATCCTGCAATGGTGCGAAGGACCTCAAGATATTTAGGGCTTAGGACAGAAGCTTCAAATAGGTTTGAAAAGGGTCTGAGTCCTTACTTTGCAGAGATTGCAATGCAGAGGGCGTGTGCACTTATTGAAGAAATAGGTGCAGGTGAGGTTGTAAGAGGAAGCATAGACACTTATTTAGATGTTCAGCAACAAGTCACAGTCAAAGCTGACTTTTCGTATATAGAGAAGTTACTTGGAGTAAGTATCCCGCAGGATGAGATTATTGAAATCTTAGATAGACTTGAGATTTCTTATGACAGGGAAAAAGAAGTTTTTATAATTCCACCATTTAGAGTTGACGTCACTGATATGGCAGACATATCTGAAGAGGTAATAAGAATCTATGGCTATGACAAGATTCCTTCAAGGGTTTATATGGGGAATGCTGTCTCTTCAGGGCTTACTAAAAAACAAAAAATGGTCAATGAGATCAGAAGTTTTCTTGCAAATAGTGGTTATTATGAGATTTACTCATATTCCTTTGAATCACCGAAAGTATATGAGATTTTAAAAGGGTACAGATTGGATGATGCTGTGAAGATTTTGAATCCGCTTGGAGAAGATTTTTCAATTATGAGGATGCAGCTTCTGAGTTCGATCCTCAAAACTCTTTATTTAAATCTTTCACGAAATATCAAAGATATTAAAATATTTGAGCTTGCGACTGTGTTCAAAAAGTCAAATAATAAACTCCCAGATGAAAGACTTGTATTAGCATTGGGAAATGTTGGACAGGACTTCTACTTTGTAAAAGGAATCTTAGAAAACCTTTTTGATATGCTAAGAATTAAAGATATAGATTTTTCCTCTGATCACACAAATTTGAATTTGCATCCAACAAGGTCTGCTAAGATTGTATCAAAAGATACCTTAGTAGGATATATTGGTGAAATTCATCCTGATATTTTGAGCAGCTTTGACATTCAAGCAAGAGCGATATATGCTGAGGTGTACATTGACGCGCTTTTAGAAGTTGAAAAGAAGGAGAAGAAATATGTGCCTCTTCCCAAGTATCCTGCTATTGAAAGAGACTATGCGTTTTTGGTACCTGATGAGATTGAAAGCAGGGTGATTGAAGGAGTATTTAAAAAGTATGCATCAGAGATTTTAGAAGATTTTTATCTGTTTGATGTATATAAAGGTCAACAAATTAAGGAAGGATTCAAGAGCTATGCATACAAAGCAGTGTTCAGGTCAAAAGAAAAGACGTTGTCGGATGACGACATCCTACCACTTCAAGAAAAAATCTTAAATGAGCTAAAAAATTACAATATTGGTCTGAGGGAGTAGTAGATAAAATGGAGTGGTTGAAAGAGTTAAATCAACAGCAATTAGAGGCGGTTCTTTCGACAGAAGGACCGCTTTTAGTATTGGCTGGGGCAGGTTCCGGAAAAACAAGGGTGATCACATACAGAATTGCATATATATTGAATATGGGATTGGCAAAACCAAGCAATATACTGGCTATAACATTTACTAACAAAGCAGCTGATGAGATGAAAGAACGTATAAAGAGACTTGTGAGTGTAGAGTCTTTCTCAGAGATGTGGGTGTCCACCTTTCACTCTGCATGTGCGAGGATACTTAGAATGGAAGCACATAATATAGGATTTTCCAATAACTTTATCATATTCGATATGCAGGATAGACATCAGCTATTAAAAGAGTGTTTTGAGAGGCTAAATATAGACGAAGATAGACTTGAACTTAGGTATGTCTCTAGACAGATTAGTAATTTCAAGAATATGCTAATATCTCCATCAGATATTTACAAAGAAGGAAAGACTGATCCCAGAGTTGCTGAAATTTACAAACTCTATAATAAACTATTGAAGGAGTATAATGCATTTGATTTTGATGACCTTTTGTACTACACAATAATGCTTTTTAGAACAAACCCAGACATCTTGGAAAAGTATCAGCAAAAGTTTAGGTATATCTTAGTTGATGAATATCAAGATACAAACTATGCACAGTTTTATTTAATTTATTTGCTTGCACAAAAACACAGAAATATCTGTGTTGTAGGTGATGATGACCAGAGCATTTACAGTTTCAGAGGGGCAAATGTAAGAAATATTTTAGAGTTTGAGAAGGTATTCAACGATGCAAAAGTGATAAAACTTGAGAAAAATTATCGTTCTACCAAGACAATCTTGTCTGCCGCAAATGAAGTTATAAAAAACAATATTCACCGAAAACCAAAAAGACTCTGGACAGAGAACAGTGAAGGCGAAAAAATTTATCTTTACCCGGCATTTGATGAAGTTGACGAGGCAAATTTTGTCTCAATGTCCATAAAAAATCTTATACAGAGCGGGATAAAACCGTCTGAGATAGGGGTTCTTTATAGAACAAATGCTCAGTCATTAAACTTTGAAAATGCTCTTTCAGCTCATGCTATACCTTACAAGGTTGTTGGAAGTTTGCGGTTTTTCGAAAGGAAAGAGGTAAAGGATATACTGGCATATTTGAGACTTATAGTCAATCCGCATGACAATTTAAGTTTGTTTAGAGTTATAAATGTTCCAAAAAGGGGAATAGGTCCCAGTACAGTTGAGAAGATAAAGGTTTTAAGTGACGAGTATGGAATTTCTGCTTATAGCTTATTAAAAGAAAGAGGAGTTTTGGAATTTGACAGACGAACGTATTTCAAATTAAACGAATTTGTTTCACTTTTAGAGGATATTAGAACTGAGGCTGAGACAAAGTCAGTGGTTGAGGTCATAAAGCTTGTACTTGATAAAACAAAGTATATGGAGACCTTGCTTTCAAGCAAGAATGAAGAAGATTTCCAAAGAGCAAAGAATTTAGAGCAGCTAATCAGTGCAGCTGCTATGTTTGAGGAAGAAAATGAAGATAAGAGCTTGCAGAACTTTTTAAACTCTATTGCTCTGAGCTTTGAAGAAGATGATGCTCAAAAAGAAGATAAAGTCATGTTAATGACAGTCCATGCAGCAAAAGGTCTTGAGTTTGATGTGGTCTTCTTAACTGGTCTTGAAGAAGGATTATTTCCTCTTTTGAGAGCAGAAGATACAATTGAGATGGAAGAAGAACTTGAAGAAGAAAGAAGGCTTTGTTACGTTGCAATAACAAGAGCAAAAAAGTTTTTGGTGTTAACTTATGCAAACAACAGAAGGGTTTTTGGCCGATTTTCGTCAAGGCAAAGGTCATGTTTTGTTGACGAGATTCCAGCCAAGTATATTCAGCAGATTTATACACCGTTAAGAAATGTAAATTCTTTTGATACACAGCTCAATAAAAGTCAACAAAATAGCACAAAAACTACTTTAGCTGTTGGCGACATAATCCAGCATAATAAATTTGGGATTGGGAAGATATTATCTTTGTCAGAAGACTTGAATGAGGTACTAGTAGACTTTGAAAAGTATGGACAGAAAAGATTACTTTTATCGTATGCAAATCTTAAGAAAATTGGTTGAGGGGGAAGATGAAACAGGTTGTATATGAGATAATTACAAACAAGGCTTTGCAGGTAGGTGTGATGAGTTGGTTTGTGGCTCAGTTTTTAAAAATAATAATAACCTTTGTCATGACACAAAAGATTGATTTTAAAAAGTTTATTAGCTCAGGTGGAATGCCAAGCTCACATTCAGCATTTGCATGTGGTCTTTCAACTGCAGTGGGGCTTATTGATGGTTTTAACTCGACAAATTTTGCTATTTCGCTGACATTTACATTGATTGTTATGTATGACGCAGCAGGCGTGAGAAGAGAGGCTGGTAAACAAGCACAGACATTGAACGAACTGATTGAGATGTACTTTTCTCCACATTACAAGCCACAGCATAAATTGAAAGAGTTAATAGGCCACAAACCAACAGAAGTGTTTGTAGGAGCGCTTCTTGGAATTGTACTTGCTACATTGTTGGTTTGAAACCCAAAAGAAGCTGTGGTATAATATTATTCTGAAAATTGAATAAAAAAGGCTATAAGATGGGATAGGGTGATGCAGTATCCTAGTCAGAGTGGCTGCTTTCGAAGGCGGGCCTAAAAATCCGCCAAAGGGCACACCGATGAAGTTCCTGGTTTCGGCTTCTGACGCCCAGTCAGGGGTTGAAGCTGGGAGTAAGGGATAAGGGAGTCCTGCAATGGCATGCAGGATGGAACCCTTTTCCCGCGGAGGCTAACGCACAAAAAGCTCTCTTTTTAGTTCTTTTTGTGCGTTAGTAAAACCTACCGCCAGGTACATCTACGATGAGTAGATGTGCTTGGGGTAGTGTAGCCTGCCTTGAGCGAAATAGACGGATGGCCGAATTTGTGGCTCCTCTAAAAATAGGGCCCGTTTTTAGAGGAGTCTTGAGGCCTGAAATCTATTTCGCAAAAGAGGCTAGAAAGCATGCCCTCTGTCGAGGAAAGCTCCTAGGCTGTGCCGATTTCTCGGCTTTACGAAGGGGATTAAAGTGCGGACTAAGTGGCGATCTGGTTGTGTGTTGGGCAACCGCACACCCAAACTTTTAAAGGGAAACCGCCTCCTGGCGACGGGAGGTAAGTTTGGGGGAAATCCTACCAGACCTTAAGCCGCAAAATTTACCCTTCGTAAAATCACCCTATCCCATAAATTTGTATATTTTAAGGGTAGGTAAAATGGAAGTTATTACAATTAGTGGAGAGGGAAAATGGGGAGTAAAAAATCACAAAACAAAAAGTCAAATTATTTTAGGTGGGTCGCTTTTTTGTTTATATTATCTTATTTGTTATCTGCGTCTTTAAATTACATTTCAAGTATTGTGTCTAAGAAATTGCCAATTACTATATCATTCATACTTTTGTTGTTGATAATCTTAATCGGAATCTTATTTGATATAATAGGAATAGCAACTACAGCTGCTGACGAGGTTCCTTTTCATGCGATGGCTGCTAAAAAGGTGAAAGGTGCAAAAAATAGTATTTGGCTTATTAAAAATGCAAGTAGAGTTTCTTCAATTTGCAATGATGTAATAGGAGATATATGTGGAATATTGAGCGGTTCGCTCTCAGCAAGTATCATTTTCTATATTTCAAAAAATAGTAATGCTGATATTGTGTTTCTATCTTTGCTTTTAACAGCAACTGTTGCTGCTGTGACCATTTCAGGTAAAGCAATAGGCAAGTATTTTGCAATTAAAAAAAGTCATGATATAGTTAAAATAAGCGGGAAGATCCTCAGCATATTTATAAAGACATAGAAGTGGGAAGTGAGAAGGTTTGGGTATATTAGAAAAAGTAAACTACCCTGAAGATATAAAAAAACTCAGTATATCAGAGCTATACTCTTTATCTGAAGAGATTAGAAAGTTTTTATTATATAATATTGCAAATACTGGTGGACACTTGGCAGCAAATTTGGGTGTTGTAGAACTGACGCTGGCACTACTTTATACATTCAATCCCCCCCATGACAAAATTGTGTGGGATGTAGGTCACCAATGCTATGTGTATAAAATTCTGACAGGAAGGAAAGAAAAGTTTGCTACTTTGCGAAAGTTAGGTGGTTTGAGCGGCTTTCCGAAGACAAAAGAAAGTATCTATGACTCATTTGACACAGGACACAGTTCAACATCCATCTCAGTGGCGCTCGGATTTGCTATTGCTCGTGACTTAAATCATAAAGATTATAATGTAATTGCTGTAGTAGGAGACGGTGCTTTGACAGGTGGACTTGCCTATGAAGGCCTTAACAATGCAGGAAGGTATAATGGAAAACTTCTTGTAATATTGAACGACAACGAAATGTCAATCTCGAAAAATGTTGGTGCAATTGCTAAGTATTTGTCACAAGTTAGAACACAACCTAAATATTTTAAATTGAAAAAGGTTACTGATGAGTTCGTTGCAAAAATTCCATTAGTAGGAGAAAAGCTTAATTATTTGATAAAAAAGTTAAAAGGTGGTCTTAAATATATACTTTTTCCTGGCACACTTTTTGAAGCCCTTGGCTTTGAGTACTACGGGCCTATTGATGGACATGACATAAAAAAGATGTGTGAGGTATTTGAAAACGTTAAAAATTTGACAAGGCCTGTATTAGTTCATGTTGTAACTCAAAAAGGTAAGGGTTATGAGCATGCTGAAAAGTTTCCAGAAAAATATCATGGTGTTCCACCATTTGACGTAGAGACAGGAAATCACTTGACAGACACAAATTCTAAAAGTTTTTCTGAGGTATTAGGAGATAAGCTTTGCGAACTTGCAAAAAATGACCAAAGAATTGTAGCGATAACAGCTGCTATGCCTGATGGAACTGGTTTGAGTCGCTTTGGAAAAATATATCCTGAAAGATTTTTCGATGTCGGGATTGCAGAAGAGCATGCTGTAACTTTTGCTGCAGCACTTGCAAAAGAAGGCCTAAAACCGTTTATTGCTATATATTCTACTTTTTTACAGCGTGCGTTTGACCAGATAATTCATGATGTGTGTATACAGAACCTTAATGTGGTATTTTGTATAGATAGGGCGGGGCTTGTTGGTGAAGACGGGGAGACTCATCATGGCAGCTTTGATATATCTTATCTTACATTAATACCTAATTTGACTGTAATGGCTCCAAAAGATACAAAAGAGTTTGAAATGATGTTAGAATTTGCAGCAGTGTATGATAGAGGACCTCTTGCAATAAGATATCCAAGAGGAACAACCAAAACCATTGGCATTTATGAACCAATTTTATTTGGAAAATCTGAGATTTTGGCACAAGGCCGGGATTTGGCTATTTTTGCTGTTGGAAGACATGTCTCAATGTTGTATGATATTATTTGTGAAAATAATTTAAATGCAACATTGATAAATGTAAGATTTTTAAAACCTTTAGATATTGAACTTATAGAGACGATAATAAAGACACATAAAAAGATTTTGGTTGTAGAGGACAATACTATTATTGGTGGTCTTGGGGAAAAGATAAAAGGTATCATTGCTGAAAAGAATAGCTCAAATCTAATAAAACATATTGGTCTTCCCGATAAGTTTATTCAACATGGATCAATTGGGGAGCTTTATTCTTTATTAGGTTTAGATAGAAAAAGTTTGAAAAATGTAATTATGGAGTTGATAAAAAATTGAAAAAGAGGGCAGATATCTTGCTTGTTGAAAAAGGTTTTGCAGAGTCTCGTGAAAAAGCAAAAGCGCTTATCTTAAGTGGAAATGTATACGTAGATAACCAAAAGGTTGAAAAGGCAGGGGAACTGATTGATTGTAATGCTCAAATTGTGGTAAAAGAACCTCTTAAGTATGTGAGCAGAGGCGGGTTTAAACTTGAAAAAGCATTGAATTTTTTTAAGATAGATGTTGCTCATAAGATTGCGTTAGATGTGGGCGTTTCAACTGGGGGGTTTACAGATTGTCTTCTGCAGCATGGTGCAAAGAAGGTCTACTGTGTTGATGTTGGCTATGGCCAGCTTGCATGGAAGCTAAGAGAAGATCCAAGAGTTGTCAATTTTGAGAAGACAAATTTTAGGTATTTTGAGAGAGAAAAGATACCTGATAGAATTGATATAGTTGTATGTGATGTTTCATTCATCTCATTGACGCTTATTTCACATAAAATAAAAGAGTTTATGGAAGAAGGTACTGAAGGTATTTTGCTAATAAAACCCCAATTTGAAGCTGGAAGAGAGGAGGTTGGAAAGAAAGGAGTTGTTAGATCAAGCCAAACCCATGTTAATGTGATTAAAAAGGTTGTTAGTTGTTATTTTTCCTTAGGTCTTAGTATAAAAGGATTGACATACTCTCCTGTAAAAGGTCCAGAAGGTAATATTGAGTATTTACTTTACATTAAACAAGAGGAATTTCCACAAAACATTTTAAATGATAACGAAATCCAAGAAATTGTCAGTGAAGCTTTTGAAGAGTTGGCAAATAAAAATAAATAAATCAAAATGGAGGTTTTTGGCTTATGAAATTATCTAAGATAAAAGAGCTCTTGAGATGCAAGGTTTTTTTTGAACCTCAAGAGCTTTCTGAGGAAGAGTTTTTGAATGCCTGTGGTTCTGATCTGATGAGTGATGTTTTAGCATTTGTAAAAGAAAAGGTTATTCTCCTTACTGGTCTTGTCAATCCTCAAGTTATTCGTACAGCTGAAATGATGGATATAAAGGCTGTTATAATTGTTCGTGGAAAGCAACCCTCAGAAGAGATGGTGAAGTTGGCAAGAGAAAAATGCATAGCTCTTTACTCTACAGACTTTCCAATGTTTCAGGCATGTGGAATACTCTATGAAAATGGGCTTGGCAAAGAAGGGTGCTGAAAAGATGCCGCTTACAATGGAATTTGACATTAAAGCTGGTGATTTTGTATTAGCAGGTGAAGCTTCAAGTAAGATTAAAGATACATTAAAAAAGTTGGGTGTAAAACCTGAAATATTAAAAAAGGTGGCCATTGTGTCGTATGAAGCAGAAATGAATATTGTCATACATTCTGTTGGTGGGGTGTTAAAGGCAATAATTTCAAAAGACAAGATTGAAATAATTGCTGAAGACAGAGGACCAGGAATTGAGAATATTGAACTTGCAATGATGGAAGGATACTCTACTGCACCTGAAGAAATAAGAAACTTGGGATTTGGTGCAGGTATGGGTCTTCCTAATATGAAGAAATATTCTGATTATTTTGAAATTGAGTCACAAAAAGGCAGTGGAACAAGGGTGTATATGGTTGTGCTCAATAAATAATTTAAACTTTATTAAATTCCCTTAAGGAAGTGAATTTTAAAATGCCTTTTAATCTGCATTCAATAATGCTTGACAGAGAAAAGTGTAGAGGATGTACAAATTGTATTAAAAAATGTCCAACAGAAGCGATAAGGGTAAGAAATTCAAAGGCAAGAATTATTGACCAAAGATGTATAGACTGCGGTGAGTGTATACGAACATGCCCATATCATGCAAAATATGCTGTGACAAATAGTTTAGATGATATCCAAAAGTATGAATACAAGGTTGCATTACCTGCTCCTTCATTTTACGCTCAGTTTGAAACAGATGACATTAACAAACTTTTGCAAGCTTTATTAGAGATAGGATTTGATGATATATTTGAGGTTGCAAAGGCAGCGGAGATTGTCACAGAATTTACTAAGCAGTTTATCTTACAACGTAGAGATAAAATACCTATAATCTCTTCTGCTTGCCCAGCAGTGGTAAGGCTTATCCAGACAAAATTTCCTGATTTGATTGACAATATACTTCCCCTCGCTTCTCCAATGGAACTTGCTGCGTATCTTGCAAAAAAGAAAATAAATAAGCAAAAAGGCATTGAGATAAATAAAATAGGTGCATTTTTCATTTCACCTTGTGCAGCAAAGATGACTTATGTGAAACTACCTCTTGGGTTTGAAAGATCATATGTAGATGGAGTGATAGCCATCAAGGATATTTATGGGCTTGTTAGAAGTAAGTTAAGAAGTATAAAAGATGTAAAACCTCTTTCTATATCATCTGGCAAAGGAATTGGATGGGCGGCATCTGGTGGAGAGAGTTTAGCTCTTGGAATTGATGAGTATGTAAATGTGGATGGAATTCATAATGTGATAAAGGTGTTGGAAGAAATTGAGAATGGTAGATTGAATAATATTGTTTATTTCGAAGGGCTTGCATGCAGTGGAGGTTGTGTTGGTGGGCCTTTGACAATAGAAAACCCATATGTCGCAAAAAACAGAATAAAAAAATGGTCTTCTAAACTGGCAACCAGTTCACAAGTCTTAGAAGAGACTACAAATCAAATTATTAATAGCCTTGGAATAAAAATGGAAGACCTTTTGTTCAAAAAAGAGTTGGAGGTAAATCCTGTATTAGAACTTGACTCTGATATTGAAGAGGCTATGAAAAAGTATGAGAGAGTAAACGAGATACTAAAGATTTTGCCTGGTCTTGATTGTGGTGCGTGCGGTTCTCCAACATGCAAAACCCTTGCAGAGGATATAGTCAGAGGTTTGGCAAACGATACAGATTGTATCTTTATCCTGCGTGAAAATATCAAAGAGCTTGCAAAAAAAATGGTTGAACTTTCGAATAAAATTCCACCCTCACTTGAAAGGGATGAAGATTAAATGCCGAGAATTTCGCACCTAAGAAAATATTTTGACCTTGTTAATGATGTTATTAAAGACGACGTATACGAAAATGTATACATTGGAGATGTTTTGAGTTTTGCACTCTCACATATCAAAGACAATAGCATTTGGATTACAATTCAAAATAATGTAAATGTCATTGCAGTTGCAACTTTGAGAGATGTGAAAGCTATTATTTTGACAGAAGGTGTAAAGCCAGATACAAATATGCTTCAAAAATCTAAGCAGGAAAACATTCCTGTTTTCACAACCGAGCTTTCTCATTTTGAGACTGCAAAATTATTGATTCTTCAAGAAAAGGAAGATCAAAATGAAACTCTACTATGACCTGCACATTCACTCTTTGCTTTCGCCTTGTGCTGATAATGACATGACACCGAACAATATAATAAACATGGCGAAGATAAAAGGGCTTGACGTAATTTCCGTAACAGACCACAATTCTACATTAAATTTGAAGGAGTTCTCAGAAGTTGCAAAACGTCTTGATATTTTATTTATCCCAGGTGTTGAAGTAGAAACTTGTGAAGAGATCCATGTTCTTTTATATTTTAGAGACTTCTCTGTAGTTGAAGAGTTTCAAAAGATTATTGAAGAAAACCTGCCAAACATACCCTTGAGAGAGGACATATATGGAAATCAGTTTTTGGTGGACCAGGAAGACAATATTGTTGGAAACTACAAAAAACTCCTGCTCCAACCACTGAGTTTAAGTATATCTCAAGTTTATGATATCTCAAAGTTTTACAATGCAGTTTTTGTTCCAGCTCATATCAATCGACAATCCTATGGAATAATAGGAAGATTAGGAACATTGCCAGATGAGCTAAAAGATGTGTCAATTTTTGAAGTCTCAAAAGTTAGCGAATTTGAATTTTCAAAGTTCTTGCTTCATAATAATAGCAGGTACATTTTTTTGCACTCTTCTGATGCACATCATCTGGGGGATATCAATGAAAGAGAGTTTTTTATTGAAAGTGATATACTGTATACAATATTTTTCGAATAAATTCTCCAAAATTTATACTTCATTTATACCCCATTGTATGTTACAATATTAGCAGTGATTTTAAATGAATATGTTAAATTTCTAACAATAGAAGGGGGATGCTTATTAATGTCTTGTTGCCAAGGCAAAAATCTGACCGAGGAAAACTTCAAAAAACTTGATGAGATTATTGAAAAAAACAAATCAAGAAGAGGTGCTCTAATTCCTGTTTTGCATGAGGCACAAGAACTATTTGGATACTTGCCATACGAGGTACAAAAGAGAATTGCAGAAGGTTTAAACATTCCGATGTCAGAGGTTTATGGTGTTGCGACATTTTATACCAGGTTTACTTTAAAACCAACAGGGGATCATAAGATTAGTGTGTGCATGGGAACTGCTTGCTATGTAAAAGGTGCAGATAAAATTTTGGATAAATTAAAAGAGCTTTTAAAGATTGACGTTGGTGGCACAACTGAAGATGGGAAATTCTCTATTGAAGCAACAAGATGCTTAGGAGCTTGTGGACTTGCACCTGTTGTTGTAATTGATAACACTGTCTATGGAAAATTAGCACCTGAAGATATTGAAAATATCTTGTCAAGATATTAACTTAACAAACTGTCTGTGTGATAAGAATAAAATAGGGTGATTTGGTTGAACGAACTTTCACTTTATATCCTTGACCTTGTGCAAAATTCAATTGAGGCTGGGGCAACGTTTGTCAAGATTGAGATTGTTGAAGATTTAGAAAATGACATATTTTTAATCTCAATTGAGGACAATGGGAGAGGTATACCAAAAGAGTTAATAAATGAGGTGACAAATCCTTTTTATACTACAAGGAAAACAAGAAAGGTAGGACTTGGTTTAGCACTTGCCTCACAGCTTGCAAAAGACTGTAATGGAAAGCTTATTATTGACTCATCTGAAAATGGCACAAAGGTAAAAATTAAGCTGCAGCATTCGCATATTGACAGGCCACCGATTGGGAATATTGTTGATACACTACTCCTTTTAGTATGTGGTACACCGGATGTGGATTTTGTTTATGTGCACAGAGCTGGCAAAAAAGAGTTTGTTTTTGATACAAATAAGCTAAAAAGTGTTCTTGGGGAAGGTGTACCTCTCAATTTGCCAAGTGTACAAGAGTTTATTAAGGAAGAGCTTTCAAAAGGGTTATCAAATTTATTTGGAGGTGCGAATTTCAATGATTAAGTCTATTCAGGAGCTTGAAGAGATAAGAAAAAAGGCATTGGAAGAGCTTGAATTTAGAAAACAGCAAGGAGAGGGAATCAGAATAGTAGTTGGTATGGCAACATGTGGGATAGCAGCAGGTGCAAGACCTGTTATGCTAAAGTTTGTTGAGGAGATTCAAAAAAGAAATCTTAAGAATGTAACAGTTGTTCAGACGGGCTGTATAGGTCTTTGCAAATATGAGCCAATTGTAGAAGTATATGAGCCAAACAAAGAGAAGGTAACATATGTAAAAATGACACCTGAAAAAGTTTCAAAAGTTGTTGCTGAGCATATTGTTAATGGAAAGCCAGTATATGAATACACAATTGGCTATGAAGAAAATAAAGAAGCAAACAAATAAAGGGGAGGTAAGCTGTAATGCCATTATATAGAGCACATGTTCTTGTATGTGGTGGGACAGGTTGTACATCAGGCGGGTCAGACAAGATATATGACGCTTTTTTAAAAGAAATAGAAAACTTCAATTTAAAGGACGAGGTTCAAGTAATTCGTACAGGATGTTTTGGACTTTGTGCAGAAGGTCCAATTGTAATTGTTTATCCTGAAGGTGCATTTTATAGCAAGGTTGCAGACTCTGATGTGAAGGAGATTGTAGAAGAACATCTTTTAAAAGGAAGAATAGTAAAAAGGCTTTTGTATAAAGAGTCACTTGAAGAAGGTCAGATAAAGTCCTTAAATGAAGTCAAGTTCTACAAAAAACAGATGCGAATTGCTCTTAGAAACTGCGGTGTTATAAATCCTGAGAACATTGAGGAGTATATAGCATACGACGGTTACAAAGCTTTAGCAAAGGTTTTGACAGAGATGACTCCAGAGCAGGTAATTGACTGGGTAAAAAGATCAGGTCTCAGAGGAAGAGGCGGTGGCGGATTCCCAACAGGTTTGAAGTGGGAATTTGCAGCAAAAGCACCAGGTGATGTAAAGTATGTTGTTTGCAATGCTGATGAAGGTGACCCAGGTGCATACATGGACAGAAGCATCTTAGAGGGTGACCCGCATTCTGTAATTGAGGCTATGGCAATTGCAGGTTACGCAATCGGCTCGAAACAAGGCTATGTTTACGTCAGGGCTGAGTATCCATTGGCTGTCAAGAGACTTGAGATTGCGATAAACCAAGCAAGAGAATATGGGCTTTTGGGCAAGAATATTTTAGGAACAGGATTTGAATTTGATATTGAGATAAGACTTGGTGCTGGTGCGTTTGTTTGCGGTGAAGAGACAGCTTTAATGACATCAATTGAAGGTCATCGTGGAGAACCAAGACCAAGACCACCATTCCCAGCAGTAAAGGGGCTTTGGGGCAAACCAACACTTTTGAACAATGTTGAGACATATGCAAATATTCCTGTTATAATCCTCAAAGGACCAGAGTGGTTTGCATCAATCGGAACAGAGAAGAGCAAGGGTACTAAAGTATTTGCGCTTGTTGGAAAGGTTAACAACACAGGACTTATTGAAGTTCCGATGGGTACAACTGTGAGGGAGATAGTTGAAGACATTGGTGGTGGAATACCGGGTGGTAAGAAGTTTAAAGCTGTTCAGACAGGTGGACCATCTGGTGGATGCATTCCTGCATCACTTATGGATACACCAATTGACTTTGACTCACTCACAGCTCTTGGTACAATGATGGGGTCTGGTGGCATGATTGTAATGGATGAAGATACCTGTATGGTTGATATAGCAAAGTTTTTCTTAGAGTTTACAGTAGATGAGTCATGTGGAAAGTGTCCGCCATGTAGAATAGGAACAAGAAGAATGCTTGAGATACTGCAAAAGATTACAAGTGGAAACGGGACAGAAGAGGATTTAGAAAAGTTAGAAGAGCTTGCATATTCAATTAAGGACAGCGCTCTTTGTGGACTTGGTCAGACTGCACCAAACCCTGTTCTGAGTACACTAAGATACTTCAGAGATGAATATGAAGCACATGTCAAAGAAAAGAGATGTCCGGCAGGGGCATGTAAGGCACTTTTGAGAATTGTAATTGACAAAGATCTTTGCAAAGGCTGTGGTATCTGTGCCAAGAACTGTCCGGCAAATGCTATAACTGGCCAGATTAAAAAGCCGTTTGAGATTGATCAAGAAAAGTGTATTAAGTGTGGAGTATGTATAGAAAAATGTCCATTCAAAGCAATCTCTAAGAAGGCTTAAAAAGGAGGGTACAGCAGATGGAGATGGTGAATATAACAATTGATGGCAAAAAACTTCAGGTACCAAAAGACTACACTGTTCTGCAGGCAGCACGTGAAGCAGGAGTTGAAATTCCAACACTTTGTTACTTAAAAGGTATAAATGAGATTGGCGCTTGCAGGATGTGTGTGGTTGAAATAAAAGGTGCAAGGAGCTTGCAAGCAGCTTGTGTTTATCCTGTGTCAGAAGGTATGGAGGTTATCACAAACAGTGAAAGAGTGAGAAGAGCAAGAAAGGTTAACCTCGAGCTGATTTTGTCCAACCACGACAGAAGCTGCTTGACATGTGTAAGAAGTGGTAATTGTGAACTTCAAAAACTTGCTGAAGATTTGAATGTCAAGCAGATAAGATATGAAGGTGAAAATATAAGACGGCCTCTTGATGACTTTTCACCTTCAATTGTTAGAGATCCAAACAAGTGTGTGCTTTGTAAAAGATGTATTAATGTATGTAGAAATGTCCAAGAAGTTGGTGTTATAAATGCAAACTATAGAGGTTTTAGAACAGTTGTCTCAACAGCGTTTGACAGAAGTTTGAATGATGTTGCATGTACAATGTGTGGTCAGTGTATTCAAGCTTGCCCAGTTGGGGCACTTCGTGAAAAGGATTCTACTGAGATTGTATGGAAGGCTTTGGCTGATAAGAACAAATATGTTGTTGTTCAAACAGCACCAGCTGTGAGAGTTGCACTTGGTGAAGAATTTGGTCTTCCAATTGGTACTCGTGTGACAGGTAAGATGGTAACAGCTCTTAAGATGCTTGGATTTGACAAGGTATTTGACACAGTTACAGGTGCAGACCTTACAATTATGGAAGAAGGTACAGAGCTTATCAATAGAATCAAAAATGGTGGGAAACTTCCGCTTATTACTTCATGCTCACCTGGATGGATAAAATTCTGTGAACACTACTTTCCAGAATTCTTAGACAATTTATCAACTTGCAAATCTCCACATGAGATGTTTGGAGCAATCTTGAAGACATATTATGCACAGAAGATGGGAATTGACCCTGCTAATATGTTTGTAGTTTCCATAATGCCATGCACAGCTAAAAAGTTTGAAGCGCAGAGAGAAGAACTTGCAGCAAGTGGGTATCCTGATGTAGATGCTGTGCTGACAACAAGAGAGCTTGCAAGGATGATAAAGGAAGCAGGAATAGATTTTGTGAACCTTCCAGACAGTCATTTTGATGATCCATTGGGTGACATAACAGGTGCAGGTGTCATCTTTGGCACAACAGGTGGTGTAATGGAAGCAGCACTCAGAACAGTATACGAGATTTTGACAGGGAAGCCACTTGAAAATGTAGAGATTACACAGGTTCGTGGTTTGGAAGGAATAAGAGAGGCAGAAATTGATGTTGGCACAATGAAGATAAAGGCTGCTGTTGCACATGGACTTGCTAATGCAAAGAAACTGCTTGAGATGGTTAAGAATGGAGAAAAGGAGTATCACTTTATTGAAATCATGGCATGTCCTGGTGGTTGTATAATGGGCGGTGGCCAGCCAATTGTCCCAGCAAAGGTAAGAGAAAAAATAGATGTTGCAAGGCTCAGAGCAAGTGCTATATATGACGAGGATAGATCACTGCCAATAAGAAAGTCTCATGAAAATCCAACTATTAAGAGACTATATGATGAATTCTTAGGACATCCAAATAGTGAAAAAGCCCATCATATACTTCATACTCACTACAAGAGAAGACCATTATATTAAAAAATGAAAAGTGTGAATTTTGTTTACAAGGAGCTGGTAGGCTCATTTACCAGCTTCTTTTTTTATCAAAAATTATTTTTTTTGCAACATTTAAATGATATAATAAAATATCAGAAGTTCTTCATTTTACCCTGTTTTTTAGATCTATAAAATGACATAAAGAAAGGGGTTATTCAATAAAGAAGTGAAAAAAGTAATACTTGCATCTTCTTCTCCACGCCGGATAGAGCTTTTAAAGCAATTTGGAATAAAGTTTGAGATAATTCCTTCAAATGTAGATGAAGTAATTTCTCATGATTTGACACCTGAGGAAAATGTAAAAAATTTGGCTAAGAAAAAAGGTGAAGAGGTCTTAAAGAGGCTTGGTGAAACTGCAAAAGACTCTTTGATAATCTCTGCTGATACAGTTGTTTTCATAGAAGGCACGATTCTTGGCAAGCCTTCAGATGAAAAGCAGGCTTTTTACATGCTAAAAAAGATAAGTGGCAAACGCCATACAGTTTATACAGGTGTTTGTGTAATTGATGCTTCTAAAAACCATATTTTAGCTGACTTTGAAAAAAGTTATGTTTATATAAAACAGATGAGTGATGAAGAAATATTAAGGTATATACAAACAGGTGAGCCTTTTGACAAGGCAGGTGCGTACGCAATCCAAGGTTTTGGAAGTTTAATAGTTGAAAAGATAGAAGGATGCTTTTATAATGTTGTTGGTCTTCCTCTGTACAAGCTAAATACCATGCTACAAAAATTAGGATATGACTTGATGAAAGGAGAGTTATGATGGGGCTATTGAAGTCGTTTTATAGAGACTTAGGAATTGACTTGGGTACAGCAAATACATTAGTTCATTTACGTGGTAAGGGAATTGTTGTAAACGAGCCTTCTGTTGTTGCTGTTCAAAAGGATACAGGAAAGATTTTAGCAGTTGGTAATGAAGCAAAAGAGATGATTGGAAGAACACCAGGAAATATTGTGGCTATAAGGCCACTAAAAGATGGAGTAATTGCAGATTTTTACACAACCCAAATTATGCTAAAATACTTTATGGAGAAAGCATACAAAAAGTCTTTGTTTGGTCTTAAGCCACGAGTGGTTATTTGTGTTCCATCAGGAGTTACTGAGGTTGAGAGAAGAGCAGTAGAGGAATCAGCATATAAAGCAGGTGCAAGAGAGGTTTATATAATGGAAGAACCAATGGCAGCAGCAATTGGTGCGGGACTTCCGATTGACGAGCCAGCGGGGAGTATGGTGGTTGATATTGGCAGTGGGACCTCTGAGGTTGCAGTGATCTCACTTGGCGGTATTGTGACCAGCAAATCTTTGAGAATTGCTGGGGATGAGTTTGATGAAGCTATTTCAAATTATATAAAGAAAGAATACAATCTTATGATTGGTGATAGAACAGCAGAAGAAATAAAAATAAACATTGGTTCAGCATATCCCCTTGAAAAAGAGGAATGGTATGAAATTAAAGGGAGAGACCTAATAACAGGTCTTCCAAAAACAATAAAGGTTTCTTCATCTGAGATAAGAGATGCTTTAAGAGAGCCTGTTATGGCAATTGTTGATGCTATTAAACAAACACTTGAAAAGACTCCTCCTGAACTTGCAGCAGATATTATGGAAAGAGGAATAATGTTAACTGGTGGAGGAGCACTTTTGAAAGGACTTGATAAGTTAATTAAGCAAGAGACAGGTTTGCCTGTTCACATAGCAGAAAGACCTCTTGACTGTGTTGCACTTGGAGCGGGGAAGGCATTGGAAGAGCTGGAAACATTGCGAAATGTCATGATTAATAGGAGCTTAAGATAGTGGAGGATGAAATGTTTTGAAAAAGAATGTTCTTATTACAATAATTGTTATAGTTTCTTTTTTATTTAGTATTGTTGCGACTATAATATCTGTTCAAAATTATGACTCTAATATAATTTCAAGAAAAATAAAAGATGGCTATATTCCTATTAATTCTAGGGTTATAAAAATACTCAGGAGTATAAAAGAATATGTGAATGGAGTAGTGCATTTAAATCAGATTATTGCTGAAAATAAAAGGTTAAAAGCACAGCTTGAAAAGCTAAAGACAGATAGAGTCACAATTGAAGAAATAAAAAGTGAAAACCAAAAACTTAAGGAACTTCTTGGACTTAAAGATCAGATTGGGGAACTTTCTGATTATGAAGTTGCCCGAGTTGTTTTAAGGTCATCTGAGGCGTGGCTTAGTTACTTTATCATAGACAAGGGGTCAAAAGATGGTATTAGGAAAAACATGGTAGTTGTGAACAATCAAGGATTAGTGGGTAGCATTGTTGACTACGGTAGAAATTGGGCAAAAGTAGAAACACTATTGGATGCAGATTTTTCAGCATCTGCAATGGTTGTTCGAACAAGGGATATTGGAGTTGTAAGAGGAAATCTCAACCTTATGGGGAAAGGGCTTTGTGAGCTTAAGTATATCTCAAAAGATTCGAAGGTGAGGGTAAACGATGTTGTTATTACATCTGGGATGGGTGAGATATTCCCTAAGGGCATTGTTATAGGAAAAATTGTTCAGATAAAAAATGACAAGTTTGAACTTACGAAGAACATACTGATAAAGCCTGCAGTAGACATTGAGAATATAGAGTATGTTATGGTATTGAAAAAAGTGAAAGGTATTAATTTTTCGGTAGGTGTTAGGTAAATTGTTTAAAAACAAGTTTATGTTGCATTGTGCGAATATAATTGGTGTAGTTTTTTTACAAATGTTATTACAGGATTTTATATATATAAAGGGAAATTCGATATTGCTGTATATTCCTCTTCTTATTTGTAATATAATTTTTTTTGAATTTGCAGATGCTATGCTTGCAAATATGATTTTAATTTTTGTATTTTGTTCGTTATTTACTAACGGTCTTTTTATGAATATCTTCTTAATAGTTTTGCTTCTCTTTATAAACAAACAATTAAAAGAGAAGATTTATTTGGAGAGAATAGAGATATTTTTAACATATCTTTTTGGCTTTTTAATATCTCTAAACTTTTTACGTTATTTAACAGAGAGCTATGTCCACAAAAGCTTGCCTAATGTGTCTTTGATTCTAAGTACAACAGTAATTCAGTTTGTCTTAGATTCCATATTTGGAGTATTTATTTACTTTATCATTTCAAGAGAAAGCAAATATCTTCGTAAACTTAAAAAGGGGAGAAGTTTGAGAGAAGAATGAAGATATTACTTATCCAGAAGCTGAGAGAAAAAAATGTATTTAATAGATGGACTTTTTTATACATACTTTTTATAACTTTGAGTTTCATCCTTATTATGCGGCTTGCATATCTTCAAATTGTAAAAGGTGACTATTATTACGAGATTTCGGAAAAGAGAATTATGCAAAAAGCAAACTTAGAAGCTCCTCGAGGGATAATCTTCGATAGAAAAGGAAGGCCTCTTGCTGACAACAGACCTGCCTATGTTTTGCAGATATTGAAAACTCAACAACTCCGGACAGAAAAGGATAAGAAGGAGTTTACAAAGAAGATAATTGAAATTGTCAAGATTTTAAACAAGAACAATGATAAGATATTAAATCAGTTCAAGATTGGCATAAACCCTATAAGGTTTGACTTTGGTATAAGAGACAAAAAACTTGCTAAAAAAGTTGAGCAGCAATGGAAAAAGGACAGAAATATCCCGTTAAGTTACTCTGCTGAGCAAGCATTTAATCTACTTAAAAAAAGATTTTACATCCCTAACAATCTTGATTTGAACTTAGCCATTCAAGTTATGGCAGTTGAAGATATGCTATTTTATAATTATTACCAAATGTACCAACCTGTTACAATAGCAGTGGATATTTCAATGAAAACAATTGCTGAAATAGAAGAAAGGAGAAAGGAATTTTCTTTTGTAAACATAGAAGCAAAGGCAGTGAGAACATACAAGGATGCAGTATACAACGCATTTGTTGTAGGAAGAGTTGGTAGAATCACACAGCAACAGTATGAAGAATTGAAAGACAAAGGGTATTCGGCAGATAGTATAATTGGAGTTGAGGGAATAGAAAAAAGATATGAAAAATATCTACGTGGCAAAGATGGAATACAACTTATCGAGGTTGATAAGTTTGGAAGGATAAATAATATCAGAGTTGAAAAAGAGCCTGTAAAAGGAGCAAATGTATATCTTACAATCGATAGTAAATTACAACGGGTTGCTTATAACTCGCTCAAAAAGGTATTAGAAAAAATAAGAAACGGAGAATTTGGTGAAAGGTTTCCAAAGGCAACAGCCGGAGCAGCTGTTGTGATTGATGTAAAAACAGGAAATGTTCTTGCGCTTACAAGCTATCCTTCTTATGACCCAAATATATTTATAAAAGGAATCACAATAAACGAGTGGAATAAACTAATAAATGATCCTAACAGACCAATGTTTAACAGAGCTATTGCAGGTGTTTATCCACCCGGTTCAACCTTTAAGATTTTAACTGCAATAGCAGGCTTGCAGGAAGGTGTTATAAAACCCACCGAAAAGATACTGGATACAGGCCGATACATGTACTATGCAAAATCCGGTTTCATGCCGGCATGTTGGCTATGGAATAGATATCGTAGAACACATGGATGGGTTGATGTTGTTGATGCGTTGAAGGTTTCATGCAATGTGTTTTTTTATGAAACTGGTAGAAGACTTGGAATTGATAGGATTGACAGGTATGCTAATTTGTTTGGACTGGGCGGCAAAACAAATATCCAACTTGATGGGGAGTCTAATGGGATTTTTGCAAATGAGGAAAACAAGAAAAAGATATTCAACCAACCATGGTATCCTGGTGACACAGTTTTGGCTGCAATTGGTCAGTCAATTAATGCATTTACTCCCATTCAGATGGCAAGTTTTATTGCAACTGTTGCAAACGGTGGAACAAGGTATCAGGTAAATCTAATAGATAAAATTGTTGATGCAAAGGGGAAAGTTATTTACAAGTCAAAGCCAAAGGTTTTGAGCAGGGTCAATATGTCGCTTGCTACAAAACGAGCAGTATTTGAAGGGATGAAGAGTGTCACAAGTGAAGAAGGAGGTACGGCAAGACAAGCGTTTAAAGATTTGCCTTTTACTGTTGCAGGAAAGACAGGTACTTCGCAGTATTCTAACTCTTCAGATGCACATGGTTGGTTTGTTGGCTTTGCACCCTACGATGATCCGCAGATTGCCTTTGCTATTGTGTTGGAAAATGGTGGACATGGTTCATACGCTGCATACGTTGCAAGAGATATAATAGACAGTTATTTCAACTTACAAAATCCACAAGACAGTACCTCGCATTAAAAAAAGGGGGAAGTGGCTTTGAGTGACCCGGTTGTGTTAAAAGGTTTTGGAAAAGGAATAGCTGTGATTTTGGATAGTAACTGCGATTTTGACGTTATTTGCGACCATTTTAAGCAGAAGGTTATTAACGGTAAGAACTTCTTTTCAGGATATGAAATTCCCATTCAATTTATAGGAAGAAGGCTAAATAGTTATGAACTGCAAAAATTGATAGATATCATGAAGACATTCGGAGGAGTACATGATATAATATTTCCATGGGACGAGATTAGTTTTCACCACCTTGTACCCACGTCGAATGAAACAGATGAGAAGAAGATATCAATTCTAGAAGGTTCTAAAGATACAAAAATTTTCAAAGGAACTTTGCGTTCGGGGCAGGTTGTAAAATCAGACACGGACGTAATAGTGATTGGGGATGTCAATCCAGGGGCAGAGGTTATATCAGCAAACAACATTATCATATTAGGAGCTTTAAGAGGTGTTGCACATGCTGGAGCATCAGGTAACAAAGGCGCAGTTGTGTTTGCGCTTGAGATGAATCCTGTTCAGATTAGAATTGCAAACATAATAGCCCGGGCACCTGATGAGGAAAATCAAGACCAAGAAAGGGTACCTGAGGTTGCGTACATTGAGGATGATACAATTGTAATAAAGCCTGTAAGTCAATTTTGATAACAATTAACAAAAAGGAGAGTTTTGAAGAATGGGAGAGGTATATGTCATTACGTCTGGTAAAGGTGGAGTTGGTAAAACAACAACCACCGCAAATGTGGGAACATACCTAAGTATCCTGGGGAAAAAGGTTCTGTTGATTGATGCAGACATCGGTCTTAGAAATCTTGATGTTGTGATGGGATTAGAAAATCGAATAGTCTTTGACATAGTTGACGTCGTTGAGGGACGATGCAAACCTAAACAAGCTTTGGTTAAAGACAAAAGGTTTGAAGGGCTTTATCTTTTACCAGCTGCTCAATCAAAGGACAAGACTGCTGTAAAACCCGAGCAGATGAAAAGTCTTTGTGATGAGCTAAAGAAAGATTTTGATTTTATTTTAATCGACTGTCCAGCTGGAATTGAGCAAGGTTTCAAAAATGCAATTGCTGGAGCTGATAAGGCAATTGTTGTGACAACACCTGAGGTTTCAGCTGTCAGAGATGCTGATAGAATAATTGGGCTATTAGAAGCTTATGAGCTACATAATCCAAAGCTTATAATTAACCGCATTAGGTTTGACATGGTGAAACGTGGTGACATGATGGATATAGATGACATATTGGAGATATTGTCAATTGACCTTTTGGGGATTATTCCAGATGATGAGAAGATTATCATCTCTACTAATAAAGGTGAACCGATTGTGACAGATGAAAAATCAAGAGCAGCACAAGAATATAGGAATATAGCTCGTAGGATACTTGGTGAGAACATTCCTATTGTAAGTAGTGAAGAAAATTTAGGGTGGTTTGAGAGATTAAAGAGATTTTTTGGCTTAAATAACTCATAGGAGGAATTATGAATGTTTGAGTTTTTTAATAAATTTTTTAACAAGCAGTCTTCAAAAGATATTGCAAAAGAAAGACTAAAGCTTGTCTTGATTCATGATAGGGCAAATGTCTCACCTGAACTATTGGAGCTTATTAAAAGTGAAATATTAAAGGCTATACAAAAGTATATAGTAATTGACGACAAATTACTTGAAATTCAAATAACAAGAACTCCTTCTGAGCAAAAGGGTGAGTTTGTACCTGCTCTAGTTGCAAATATTCCCATAAAATCTGTGAAGAAATCAGAAATAATAAGTAACGAGGCTGAAGACTAAATGATCGTTCAGAATGAAGAATATCTGAAGAAAAGGTATAATGTTTTTCTCATTGTACTGATGATTGGTCTTTGTGTTATAGGTTTTGTTCTAATTGCAAGTGCAACACATGTACTTGACACAGGTAAATATAAACTGGTGGTATCTCAATTTATTTGGTTTTGCTTAGGGCTTATTCTGTTTTTTATCTTTTCGATAATTGACTATAGAATTTTGACAAACTTTTATGTTATTATTTATTTGATAATGGTAGGACTTCTTCTTTATGTTGATATAAATGGAATAAGTATTTTAGGTGGTCAAAGATGGATTAAGATTGGACCTTTGTCGTTTCAGCCTTCTGAAATTTCTAAACTTCTAATGGTGATATTTTTTGCAAAAGCTGTTTCAATGCAAGAAAATATAAATGTGTTTAAAAATCTTGCGAAAGTGTTGTTTTTTGCTATCATACCAATAGTATTTGTTCTAAAACAACCTGACTTAGGAACAGCTTCGGTCTTTGTTGCAATAATTGTAACAATTCTATTTGTAGCAGGTTTAAGTCTTCGATACTTCTATATTGCAATTGGGATTTTTGCTGCATTTATTCCTATTGCATGGGAGTTTATACTTCTTGATTATCAAAAAGACAGAGTACGAATTTTATTCAATCCAGAGCTTGATCCGTTAGGTAAAGGTTGGCAAGTCATATATTCAAAAATTGCAATAGGATCTGGTAGATTATTTGGAAAAGGACTTTTTATGGGTACGATAAATAGGTTAGACTACCTACCTGTCAAGGAATCAGATTTTATATTTGGCGTAGCAGGCGAAGAATTAGGATTTGTTGGATGTGTGGTGATAATAGTACTTTACACCTTGTTGATTGTAAATTTAATCAAGATAGCCTCTAACTGTAAGGACAAAATGGGTTCATATATTGTGGCAGGAATTGCGGGGATGTTTGGTTTTCAGATGTTTGTAAATATTGCTATTACACTTGCTATTATGCCTGTAACAGGAATTCCATTGCCGTTTATTAGCTATGGGGGAAGTTCAATGATAACCTCCATGGCATCACTTGGGATAGTCCAAAACATCTATAGAGAAAACATAAAAACTATGTTTTGAGGTGAAGAGGATGAATATAGCACTTATTGCGCATGACAAAAAGAAAGAGCTTATGGTTCAGTTTGCCATAGCGTACAAATTCATACTATCAAAACATACACTGTATGCAACAGGTACAACAGGAAGACTAATTCAAGAAGCAACTGGACTTGAAGTTCATAGATTTTTGCCGGGACCACTTGGTGGTGATCAGCAAATAGGTTCTTTGATTGCATACAACCAAATAGATATGGTTATATTTTTAAGAGATCCATTGACAGCACAGCCACATGAACCAGATGTAAATGCTCTTTTGAGGCTTTGTGATGTGCACAATATTCCACTTGCAACAAATATAGCAACAGCAGAACTTTTAATAAAGGCACTGGACAGAGGAGACCTCTCATGGCGTGAGATTGTTAATCCAAAACTTCAGAAAAATAAGAGTGATAAATAATGATAAAAGGGAAGGTTAAGATTGATAGAAAGACCAAAAATTTGGTTAAGCGTCTCAAACCAGATGATATACCGGTGATATTGCATGAGGATATTGATGAGGTCGCTGCTTATTCACTCTTAGAAAAGAAGGTAAAAATAGTAGTAAATTGTGCAAAATCTTTTACAGGAAGATTTCCTGCGCTGGGAGCAAAGATTCTTCTTTCTCATGATGTGACAATTATCGACGACTTAGGCGAAGACATCTTCAACCAAATCAAAGAAGGAGATCTGTTAGAAATCAAAGAAGATGAAATATATATCAACGGTAGGTATTTATGTCAGGCGAAGTACTTAAGAAAAGAGGAGTTTGAACGTTATTACCAAAAAAGTTTTAAAGAAATGGAGAACTTATTAGAAGACTTTATAGAGAACACCTTAGAGTACGCGAAAAAAGAAAAAAGTTTTATATTGGGACAATTTGAAATGCCTGAAATCCAGACTAAAATTGCCGGGAGGCATGTTCTTGTTGTTACAAGAGGTAGCAGTTTTAAGAAAGATATAAAAGCTATAAAAAACTATATCATGGAAGTAAAACCAGTAATAATAGCAGTTGATGGAGCAGCAGATGCACTTCTTGAGGAGAGGATCAAACCTCACATAATAATTGGGGATATGGACAGTGTCTCAGAGGAAAGTCTTCTTAGGTGCGATGAGATTATTGTACACTCATATCCAAACGGGTATGCACCAGGTTTGGAACGCATCAAAACTTTGGGACTTAACGCTAAAGTTATTGCATGTCCTGGAACAAGTGAGGATGTAGCTTTGCTTTTGGCTTATGAAAAAGGTGCTGAGCTGATAGTCTCAGTTGGTTCACATAGCAGTATGCTTGATTTTTTGGAAAAGGGTCGTAAAGGTATGTCAAGCACATTTTTAGTAAGGCTAAAAATTGGGTCAAAACTTGTAGATGCGAGGGGTGTGTCAAAACTCTACACAGAAAAGGTAAGTCTTAAATATATAGGGATTTTGTTACTTTCTGCTTTGATTCCTATATTGGCAATTTTAATGGTCACTCCACCTTTTCAATATTTTTTCTATTTGATTCAGTTAAAACTAAGAGTAATCTTGAGGTAAGATGAGATGAACGGAATAGGAGTAAGATACTTTATAATAACTATTGCTTCTATATTTGTAACTTTAGGTGTGGGAATTATAATAGGCTTTTCGCTAAATAGCGAGAAGTTCGTTCAAAAACAGTTTCAACAGCAGCTAAATATAATCGACAAAAATCTGGTAGCTTTGAAGAGAGAAAATGACAGACTCTTAAAAGAGATTGATGAATACAAAAACCAGATTGTTCAGCAAGGCAAGATAAATAATGCGCTTGTAAATGCCTATCTTAAAATGGGAAAAATTGATTCATCTGTGACTATTGTAATTACTTCTACAGATTATTCGTACAACGATTTAATAGATTTTTTGAGAAAAAGCGGGGTTAAAATAAATAAAATTATAAGAATAAAAAGTTCATTTTTAAACATCGAAAGAGAGAATTCAGTTGATTATAGTGGATATAAATTTCCTGATAAAGCTATAGAAGGCATTGTCATATATTCTGTCTTTGATATAAAAAGCAATTTGGTAACAGATCTTATTGAAAAGAGATTTATAGAAGTGAATATACTTTCGTCAGGAATATCAGATACTATTATCTTAGCTGGTGGTAATACTCGTCAAGCTGACAACTTTGATAAACTTGACAGGAAGATAATTGAATCTTTCAATAACATAAACAATTTAAACGTGATAGGAGTCCAGCAATCGTATAGTGAAGTAAATTATTGTGAATATTACAAAAATATGGGGTTAAGTACAGTTGACAATGTTGACGAAATTAGTGGTAAAATATCTTTAATTGAGTTAATCAGAGGAAATAGCGGAAATTATGGCACTAAAAAAGAAGCAACTTCTATAATTCCTTCAAATTTTCTAAGTATTGAGGATGCTAAAAAAGCTTTAGAAAAAAGAAAGACAAGCTTACTTATTGAGTTTGAAAAATATCAAAATGCCACCTTGATATCACAATGAAGATTTTGATCTAAAAAAAGAGAGGAAGAAAAGTTTTGAAAGTGGCTGTGATAATTCCTGCTTATAATCCTCCTGTATCTTTCTACAACTTGATAGAAATTTTATCCGGTTTTTCTTTTATAGCCAGAATAATTGTAGTTGACGATGGTTCTAAGGAAAAAATAAGGCTTTCAAATGATAAGTGTATGTTATTAAGGCATTGTGAAAACAAAGGAAAAGGTGCGGCTTTGAAAACTGCGTTTGAGAGTTTGAAAAAAGAAAAATACGATACAGTAGTGCTATTAGACAGTGATTTAAGAGTCGATAAAAAGAGTATTGAAAAGTTCTTAAACAATATAACTCTGGACCGTGATGCTATTATTATAGGATATCCTATAAATGTTAAAAAAAGAGGCTTTGGAGTTGTAAAAGCTTTTGCCAAGTATGTTGTAAAATTTTATACTGGTAAAACAATAGAGCATCCTCTGAGTGGGCAAAGAATAATTCCGTTTTCTGCAATTGAAAAGATTGAAAATATTCCTAAGGGCTACGGTGTAGAGGTTTCAATGTTAATTGACTTTCTAAAAAGAGGTTATGAGATTATAGAAGTCCCATTTGACTTTACTCATGACGAGAAGGGGAAAAGTATTCAAGACCTTTTACATAAATTGCATCAGCTGAAGGACATATTTGCAGTTTTTATTTCTAAGAGATGGAGGTTGTAAAAAGATTTATATATTTCAGCTTCTTCTGTCAATGTTAATTGAGATTCTGTTACTGTGTATTTCAACCAAATATTTGAAAAAGAAAAACAAGCTACTCAAACAAAATTATAAAGGTAAAAAGATTCCATGTTGCATAGGCATTGTACTTGGAACTGTATTAGCCTTTTTCACTTTTTTAGAGTACGTCAATGTTAAAAAAACAAATTATTTAGTGGTTTTTCTGAGTTTTTTGTCAATCTCAATAGTAGGTTTTATTGATGATATATTTGGTGATGACAAAAGCAAAGGGTTCAGAGGACATTTCAAAAGGCTTTTGAAAGACAGTGAGGTTTCAACTGGACTTATAAAGATGACATTAATTCCTATTGTACTTTTGATTGGGAGTGTTTATATAACCCAGGATATTTTTAGATCTCTTTTATATACCGTTTTTGGGGCACTCTGTATTAACTTGTTTAATCTCTTTGATTTGCGACCAGGCAGGTGTATAAAAGCTCTATTTATCTTCTTGGCACTCCTTGGAATTTTTATCAGTTGGGTTCCTTTTTACATTTCGCTTTTAATTTTATTAATACCTGTTTTTATTGGTGATATTAAAGAGATATATATGCTGGGCGATGCAGGTTCAAATGTGATAGGCTATATATTTTTCTTAATCGTAAGCGACATTTATAGTGTGAATACTAACAGTGTTTTGGTTTGGGTGACTTTATTTATTGTAACGGCATTAAACTTTGCTTCTGAATATATATCATTTTCCCAAGTCATTGAAAAGAATAAAATGTTAAAATATATCGATGAACTTGGAAGAAAAAATTAATAACTTGAATTCTTGAAAAGGATATTGTAATATATTCACTGTTGTTTAAAGTTTAAAGTGAGGAGGTTAAAAAAATTGGCTGAGATGGAATTGTGGTTTATTGAGCAACAAACTCCAGATTTAGGGTTTACATGCAAAATAACAAAGACTATTTACACAGCCAAAACGAAATATCAAGATCTGGCGATACTTGAAACAAAGCAATTTGGCAAGATGCTTGTCTTGGACGGAGCTGTCCAGACAACAATTGCTGATGAATTTTGTTATCATGAACTGATAGCTCATGTTCCTCTATTTACTCATCCCAATCCCAAAAAGGTTGCGGTTATTGGTGGTGGAGACGGCGGAGTTATAAGAGAAATATTAAAGCATGAAGAGGTAGAAAAAGCATATTTGGTAGAGATTGATGAAGAAGTAATTGAAGCAAGTAAAAAATATCTTCCTGAGATAAGCTGTGCACTTGATGACAAGAGAGCAGAGGTTATAATCACAGATGGAATAAAATTTGTATCAGAAAATAAAAATATGTTTGATGTTATAATAGTTGACTCAACCGACCCTGTTGGTCCAGCTGTGGGATTATTTGAGAGCAACTTTTACCAAGCAGTGTATGAATGCCTCAAAGAGGATGGACTTTTCGTTGCGCAAACAGAGTCTCCTTTTTATGATCAAGATTTAATAAGAAACGTATTTCACTCAATAAAATCAATCTTTCCAATAGCAAGGCTATATCTTGGTTTTATTCCAACATATCCGAGCGGACTTTGGAGTTTTACAATGGGTTCTAAAAAATACGACCCGCTTGAGGTAGATATTTCAAAGATCAAGAAAATCGACACAAAGTATTATAATCCTGAGCTTCACAAAGCACTTTTTGCGCTACCTACGTTTGTTCAAAAAATCATTGAGTAGAGGGGAAATGGATGAACTTTAAGCTGTATAAGAACTCTTTCCTGTGCTCATCTGAAGATTATCTGAACAGTAAAGTTGTACTTGCTGGAATACCTTTGGACTTTACAGTAAGTTTCAAACCTGGTTCACGTTTTGGACCGAGCAAAATAAGAGAAGTATCAAGTGGACTTGAAGAATATTCAGTATATCAGAACAAAAACCTCTTTAATAAAGTTTTTTGCGATATGGGAGATTTAGAACTCCCTTTTGGAAATGTAGATAAGTGCATCGACATAATATTCGAGTTTGGTAAAAAAGTATTTCAAGATGATAAAATTCCTATTTTCTTGGGTGGGGAGCATCTTATAAGTTTTCCTCTCATAAAAGCAGCAAAGGAGATGTATGATGAACTTGTTGTTTTACACTTTGACGCTCATGCTGATATGAGAGACGACTATATGGGCGAGAAACTTTCTCATGCAACAGTTATGAGAAGGGCTGGTGAAGTAATCGAGTTTAAAAATCTATACCAATTTGGTATAAGATCTGGTTCAGAAGATGAAATTTTGTTTGCAAAAGAAAACAGCAATATATTTTTCATTTACGAAATGGAAAAGCTCTTTGAAGTTCTTCCGAAACTACAAAACAAAAAAATATATTTATCAATTGACATTGACGTTGTTGACCCGGCATTTGCACCTGGCACCGGAACCCCTGAACCAGGAGGACTTACCTCTTCTCAGTTTTTGGAAATAATCTTAAAAATGAAGGACCTTGATATTATAGGTGCAGATATTGTAGAAGTTTCTCCTTATTATGATATTTCAGATAGAACATCTCTTCTTGCAGCAAAGATTGTACGAGAACTTATTCTTTTACTTGGCTAAAGATAAAAAGGTTGTATAGAAAAGAAGAAGGGTGTGACTAAGTCCTACTTTCTGGAAACAATGAAGGTCTTAGTCACACCCTTTTTGCGTTTTTACACAGAAAGGCACTTGGTGAAGACATATTTACCACCTAATTTATTACAGAACAGAGAATAGAAAGTACCTACTTTCTTCAGAATGTCCTCAAGAAGTAACGTAGGAAACTGAAAAACGTGGGAGGAGGCCAAAGATTTCGAATTTATGAACTTTTCAAATGGTGTCCTCCCATTCATTCCTTTACAATTATGAGGTCTAAAAAAGTTCCACGTATCCTGCCACCTTTGAGCTCTCTGAACAAATTCTTCTTTGTTTTTACATCTCTCAGCATGAATCTATTGCCAAATATTCGTCATCTGCTCGATGTGAATTTTCAATTACCCCCATAAGATGTTTTGCTCTTGGTGGAATAGGATTTAGTTCTACTCCTAAAATAGAAAACATCTTATTCCACTCCTTTAGCTTTCTTTCACTTCCTCCGCAAAATTCTTCTCCATTGTCCAATCGGGTTTTTATTGGATTTCTTACATTATGTGTTCTTAACCATAAAGCAACCAAAGATACAAACATGAAGCCAAAAGCAGATGAAATTTCATAGGAGTAAGCTGTAAATCTTGCTCTTGTTGCAATATCTATCATGTTCCACTCATAGCAAGGTAAATTGTGTTTTTTCATATGTTCGTATACTTCTTCAGGAAGGCTGTCTTTGTCTAAAAGATGCTTTGTATCAAGTTGAAACTCAGAAAATGGAATGAGAGCTTCATAATCATATAAACTTCTTTCACCCTTTTTTGTCTTTCTTGTTTTTCCCAGGTAACAGCATTTCTTTTAAGAACTGACTTTATTGTGTTTTCGCTTATTTTAATGCCATATTTTCTGAAAAGATAAAGAGACAAACGTCTGTATTCTCACGCCAGTTCTTTCAGATTCCTAAATAATCTTGACTTTGTCAGTTTGAAGCTCAAAAAGCTTGGGAGGACTGGGATTGACAAAATATGGACCTCAATTTTGTCACTACATCATTTGCTAATACCAATAAATTCTAAGCCTTCCTCATATGTCATGAAGTTTTTTGGACCCTTTATCTTTATTACATTCAGTATATCTCCAGCTCCTCCCTCAATTCTTTGCTTTATCAAATATTTCTTCCCTTTTATCTCTATTTCAAAAAAGTTCATTGAATATATTGCTTCCATTATCCTTTCACTACTTATTCCTTTACCTTTTCTCCTCAAAATATATTCCAATGTCCTTTGCAGTAAAAATGCCAAAAAACATATCACAAAATGTCCTTTTATTCTGCTTTCTGTAAAGTGATATATCGGTCGCACTTCTAAACAGCTTTTCATTACTCTGAATGACTGTTCTATCTTCCATAAATCGTGATATGCTCCTAAAACCTCTTCTACATCCATATCCTTTTTGCTCGTTTGAATTGCATAATAACCGTCAAATTTCTCATCTCGTTTTATCGCTTCCTCATCCAATACATATTCTTCTGATTTTGATTTCTTCTTCAAATATTTCCTTGCACCTTTCTTTTCTAAGGCTGTTATGCTTCCTTTGTTCTCTAAAAGCTCTTTGGCTTTTCTTACCAATCTCTCTCTGTCTTCTTTGTCTTTCTTGGCTCTCTTGCTTGAATACGTTATTATCAAATTCTCTTCTATTTTGAACTCTTTACCCTCTTCATCCTTGACAATATTTGTTCTTTCCAATACCTTATATTTGAATTCATCACCATAAATTTCTTCAGCATTCAAACATCTTTTGCCATCAAGTCTTTTATATCCTTCTTCATTAAAAACTTCATCTAAAATTTCTTTACTTGCATTCTTTAATCTGCTTGCTACTATATAGTCGTACCCAGCTTCTTTTATCATCTTTAAATTTATTCTGCTGTTAAGCCCTTTGTCTGCTACTATTATTATCTTATCTATACTAAATTTTTCCTTCAGCTTCCTCAGTATCTTTACCATCGTCTTGCTATCTATCGTATTACCAGGAAAAAGTTCATACCCTATCGGTCTGCCTTCTTTGTCCACCAAAAGCCCTAATACAACTTGCACTTCATTTACCTTGTTGTCTTTGCTAAACCCAAAATTTTTAAGTTCATCCGCTCTACAACTCTCAAAGTATATTGTCGTCACATCATAAAACACTACATCAACTACCATCTTAAATAAGTCTTTATTTCTCTGATACAGGTATGTCTCTAAATCTTCTTTTACACTGTCAAGAAAATCTAAACACCTGTACAATTGATTCAAATCTATATCCTCTTCAAATCCAAAATATTTGCTTCTCTGATGATAAGTTCTTAGTTTGCTCATTGGCTCTATCAATCTCTGTATGGTCATTAAAAAACTTACTTTGTCTACATCAAATTTTATCTTTCTCTCTTTTGCTGCTTTCCCTTTTAAAAACTTATCAATTTCAAGCTCCTGCCATAACTTTCTGTATACAATGTATCCCCAGTTTTTTACAACTGCATCCGAAATATCTTCTTCAGATTCAATAGTAACAGCTTTTGCATTCTCAGTAGTTGTTTCAGCGACAATATCAGATAGTTTTTTTACAATGTTTTTAAAAGCGGGGTCATCTTTGAGAATATCAAGTCTACCAAAGTTAAATAGTACTCTTTGCTTTACTTTACCATTTTCACGGTAATTTTCGACTAACCTAACATACTGATAACCGCCAGCATTAGTAATTTTGACAAACATATGGCAACTCCTTGAAGATAGTTTGTTATATTGTACCACAAAATATTTAAAAAGTCAAGCAAATTCAGTATATATTAAGCTAAAATTTGTCCCTACATTTTTTAAAATTTTTTATTTTTCTCTTCTTGAAACCCGCATAAATTAAGACTTTGTTATTTTTTGTTAGCTCAAAAACACCTCTTAACTGACAAAGTCAAGATAATCATATAAACTTCTTTCACCCTTTTTTGTCTTTCTTGTTTTTCCCAGGTAACAGCATTTCTTTTAAGAACTGACTTTATTGTGTTTTCGCTTATTTTAATGCCATATTTTCTGAAAAGATAAAGAGACAAACGTCTGTATTCTCACGCCAGTTCTTTCAGATTCCTAAATAATGAGATTTTCAAGTTCAGTAGAAAGTTTTCTGGGGCAAGTTTTAGGTTTTCTTGATTTATCCTCAGGAGGACCGTAAATTGCTCTTCTTATAGTAGCTCTTGATACACCTAATATTTTAGCAGTTTTTGATACGTTTTTGTTATTTGCCTCAAACACTTTCCGGACTAATTCTCTTGCTTTTTCGGGAGATATTTTTCTTATTTCGTGATATGGTATAATATTCATAGTAGGCTGCCCTTCCATCCTGGTAGTTTTTGAATGTTTCTTTTGAATGGGAGATTACATTTTTTAATTATATTCATGTCAGGATGGAGGCAGCCTCAATTCTTTTTATAACCTTCTCCTTAGTATTTTTGCACATTCTTTTGCTGTGGTAAATATCTTTACACCTATTCGAGTTTTTACACAGAAATTTCTTGCTAAAACCCTTTTTATGTTATAAAATAGAAATTAGCATAATATATTAATACCAGATATTAATACTACATGATAAACTATTTTTAAGGAGGATTTTTTCATGACCGACAAGCTAAAGGAACTCAAGCAAAGGCGCGAAAGGATATTAAAACTTGGAGGAGAAGATAAGGTAAAAAAACAACATGAAAGCAGAAAACTTACTTGCAGAGAACGAATCGAATATCTGCTTGATGAAGGTAGTTTTAATGAAATTGATATGTTTGTTGAACATAGATGCCAAGATTTTGATATGAAAGACACATATGTACCCTCAGATGGGGTTGTGACAGGATATGGTACAATAAACGGCAGAAAGGTTTTTGTATATGCCCAGGATTTTACGTCCGTAGGTGGTTCGCTTGGAGAAATGCATGCCAAAAAGATATGCAAAGTGCTGGATTTGGCTATGAAGTATGGCTGCCCTGTAATTGGCATTAACGACTCTGGTGGTGCGAGAATTCAGGAAGGAGTAGATGCTCTGGCCGGGTATGGAGAGATATTTTTCAGAAATACTATGGCATCTGGTGTAATCCCACAAATTGCAGCCATAATGGGACCTTGTGCCGGCGGTGCTGTATATTCTCCAGCAATAATGGACTTTATTTTTATGGTTGACAAGACAAGCCAGATGTTTGTCACAGGGCCTCAGGTAATAAAAGCAGTGACAGGTGAGGAGATATCCTTAGAAGAGCTTGGGGGGGCTTTGACTCACAATTCAAAAAGCGGTGTTGCACATTTTATAGCAGAAGATGAACACACCTTGCTTGATATGATTAAGTATCTATTGTCATTCTTGCCCTCAAATAACATGGATGATCCACCATATGTGATGTCTTCGGATTCAGGAAAAAGAGTAATACCAGAACTTGAGAGTGTTATTCCTGATGAACCAAATAAGGCATATGACGTAAAAGACATTATATACAGGGTTGTAGATAATGAAGAGTTTTTAGAGGTTCTACCTTACTTTGCTCAAAACGCAGTTGTGGGATTTGGTAGGATAGGTGGTTTTAGCGTTGGAATTGTTGCAAACCAGCCAAAGGTAAATGCTGGTGTTTTAGATTATGACTCATCAGACAAGATAGCAAGATTTGTTAGATTCTGTGATGCATTTAACATTCCAATTGTGACATTTACAGATGTACCTGGTTTTTTACCAGGTGTTAACCAAGAGCACAATGGAATAATTCGTCATGGAGCAAAGATTTTATACGCCTACTCAGAAGCAACAGTTCCCAAAATTAACGTTATTTTGCGAAAGGCATATGGTGGGGCTTATATAGCAATGAGCAGCAAACATATCGGTGCAGATTTTGTATTTGCGTGGCCAACAGCAGAAATAGCAGTAATGGGGCCTGATGGTGCTGCAAATATTATCTTCAGAAAAGAGATTCAAGCTTCTTCAAATCCTGAGGAGGAGAGACGAAAACGAATTTTAGAGTATACCCAGAAATTTGCGAATCCTTACGTTGCTGCTGCAAGGGGATATGTAGATGATGTGATTGAGCCAAAGTTTACACGAAATAAGATTATTGAAGCTTTGAATATATCAGCCACAAAAAGAGAGTCAAGACCGCCTAAAAAGCATGGAAATATACCACTTTAAAACCTTGATTGAATATGTGAAAAGAGGTGTTATTATATGTACATTTCCACAAACAGTATAACAGCCATTACAAAAGAAGAACTTGCAAGTATTTGTGCATGTCTTGCTATAGTATTAGAGGATTGTAACTTTAAAATTACCAATGTGACAAAACAGCAAAACAAATGGAAAAAGATTTCGAGACAGATGATGATTGAACAGAGACAATTATTTTTTAGATGGAGGTAAAAGTGCGAATGAGAAAATTCAAGGTTAAAATAAACGACCAGGAGTTTTTAGTTGAAGTGGAAGAGGTTACATCTTCTCCAAAAAATACATTTACACCCCCAAAAACAAAGTTTGAAATAGAAAAAACTGTTGCACAGACAAAGAAGGAACCTTCGATAGAAACATCTATTTCTTCATCAAACAAAAATGCTGTGTATGCCCAGCTTCCCGGTACAATAGTGAGAATTCTCAAAAGTGAAGGTGAAATGGTCTCTCTTAAAGACCCTATTTTAGTGCTTGAGGCTATGAAGATGGAAAATGAGGTATTTCCACTTGCTGAAGGCAAAATAAAAAAGATATATGTCAAAGAGGGGCAGAAGGTTTCAAAAGGTGATTTGCTATTTGAGATTGAATAAATTTTTTCGGAGGGTTTACAAAGCTATGGGAATCAAAATAACAGAGACAATTTTAAGAGATGCTCACCAGTCGCTAATTGCGACCAGAATGACAACAGAGCAGATGCTAAATATTGCACCAGTACTTGATCAAATTGGATATTACTCAATTGAGTGTTGGGGCGGTGCTACATTTGATGCATGTTTGAGATTTTTCAATGAAGACCCGTGGGAGAGATTGAAAAGATTAAAACAAGCTTTTAAAAAGACAAGGTTGCAAATGCTTTTGCGTGGTCAGAACCTTGTAGGGTACAGGCATTATCCTGATGATGTTGTAGTTGAATTTGTTAAAAAGGCTATTTACTATGGAATTGATATTATTAGAATATTTGATGCTCTTAACGACCTCAGAAACATCGAAGTAGCTTTAAAAACAACAAAAAGTGAAGGTGCCCATGCTCAAGTTGCAATTTCATACACAATATCACCCTATCATACAATAGAAAATTACGTAAAGCTTGCGAAGGAGATAGAAGCTTTGGGTGCAGATTCGCTTTGTATTAAGGATATGGCAGGTCTTCTTTCACCATTTGACGCTTATAACCTTGTAAAAGCCTTAAAAGAAGAGCTTTCTATCCCAGTGCATCTTCACACACATTACACAACAGGATTTGGCTCTATGACATACTTAAAAGCAATTGAAGCAGGGGTTGACGGTATTGATACAGCCCTTTCTCCCCTTGCACTTGGAACATCTCAGCCGCCAACTGAATCTATTGTATATGCTCTCTCCGGTACAAGTTTTGACCCTAAGCTTGACTTAAAGAAGATAAATGAGGCAAGTGAGTATTTTAAAGCACTTCGCGAAGAGTATTTGAAAAAGGGACTTCTTGACCCCAAAGTGCTGACTGTAGATATTAATGCTTTGCATTATCAGATTCCGGGTGGAATGCTTTCTAATCTCATATCTCAGCTAAAGGAACAAGGGCAGGAAGACAAGCTTGATGAAGTTTTGAAAGAAGTGCCGCGTGTCAGGGAAGATTTTGGTTTCCCTCCTCTTGTTACACCTACAAGCCAGATTGTTGGAACTCAAGCAGTCTTAAATGTCATAGCTGGTGAGAGATACAAACTTGTGACAAAAGAAACAAAGGCGTATTTTAAAGGCGAGTATGGACGGCCTCCTGCTGAGGTAAATCAAGAGGTAAAGAAAAAGATCCTCGGCGATGAGAAGGAAATTGAAACAAGGCCAGCCGACCTGCTTTTGCCTGAGCTTGAGAGCAGTAGAGAAAAAATAAAAGAGTATATCGAAAATGACACAGATGTTGTGACATACTGTCTTTTTCCACAGCTTGCCGAAAATTATTTTAAGTTAAGAGCTGCAAAGAAGTACAAAATTGATGTTGGGCTTGTACAAGAAAACAAGGTGTATCCAGTGTAGAGGAAAGTACCTTCTGTGTTGTGCTTTCCTCTTCTTTTTTAATAAAATTTCTTATAACCAAGTGTACTGTTGTGATATAATTAATAACACAGAGTAAAAACAAATTTAAGAAAGAAGGGCTAAAACCAAGATGGAAAATGAAAAACTCGAATTGATATCATCAATGGAATTTGAAGAAGATGTACCGCTTTATAAGATAATAGATTTTATGAATAAGAGCCTTAAAGACAAAAACATCATTGTGGGCCTTTCAAAAAATAATAATAATAAAATCATAATTAGTATCTACCAAACATAAGGAGAAATGAAAAGATGAGTGGCGATTTAGAAGCAAGAATTATTGAGCTCATGCCAGAGTTTAGCAAGGGGCAAAAAAAGATTGCCCAGTTTATTCTGGAGCATGGTGAAAAGGCTGCGTATATGACAGCACTTGCCCTTGGCAACTCTGTTGGTGTGAGTGAATCTACTGTTGTCAGATTTGCGGAAAGGCTTGGTTTTGAGGGATATCCTGAATTCCAAAAAGCCTTGCAGGAACTCATGAAGAGTAAACTTACATCAGTGCAGAGGATAGAGCTTTCTGCAAGCAGAATTAATGAGAATGAGGTTTTAAAAAGTGTACTTCTTTCTGATATGGACAAGATTGAGCAGACACTCGAGCAGATTGATGAACAAACATTTAATAAGGTTGTCGATGAGATAGTTAATGCAAAAAGAATATACATCATTGGAATTAGAAGCTCGGCTGCCCTTGCAGACTTTTTGGGTTTTTATTTAAATATGATTTTGGACAATGTCAAGGTAATAACAACAAGTGGTATAAGTGATATATTTGAGCAGGTTTTCAGGATTACATGTGAGGATTTAATCATAGGCATTAGTTTTCCAAGGTATTCTAAGCGTACTTTAAAAGTTTTGCAGTATGCGAAAAAACAGAATGCAAAAATTGTATCGCTTACGGACAGCAAAATCTCTCCACTTTGTAAATACAGCGACTATGTTTTGATATGCAGAAGTGATATGGTTTCTTTTGCCGACTCATTGGTTGCACCTTTGAGTGTAATCAACGCGTTGATTGTTGCAACAGGACTTAGAAAAAAGGATGAGGTTGCAAAGACACTTGAAAAATTAGAAGAGATTTGGGATGAGTTTCAGGTTTATGAGAAAGAAAATAGGTGATGTAGCTTGAAAAGATTCTATCTTGTAAGACATGGCGAAACTGACTGGAACAAGTATAATAAAGTCCAAGGTTCTATTGACACAGATTTAAATGAGACAGGTATTGAGCAGGCAAAAAAAATTGCTGAGCGGTTGAAGGACGAGAAGATTGATATTATATTTTCAAGCACATTAAAAAGAGCTTATTTAACAGCATATGAGATTAAAAGTTTTCACCCTGAGATACCACTAAAGCTAACAGACAAATTAAATGAGATAAACTTCGGTGAGTGGGAAGGTTTGAGTTTTGAGGAACTTGAAAAAAGGTATTCAGAAACTTATAAATTATGGAAGGAATCTCCTGATAAAACCACTTTTCCTGGTGAAGGTAGCTTATATAATGTCATGGAGAGAATAAAGAGTTTTTTTGAAGAGATCTTGAATGAGTCGTATAGCAACGTTGTCATAGTTACACACGGTGGTATAATTAAACTTGCCATTATTTATCTTTTAGAATTGCCACTTGACTTTTATAAAAAATGCTGGATTGGCAATGCAAGTCTTAGCATTGTAGATATAAAAGAAAAAAGCCGAATGCTCAGTCTTTTAAATGATATGTCACATTTGCAATCAATTCAAAGACGCCCAATAATATAAATTTTCATAAGCGGGGTAGAAGGTATGGATAAGAAAGAGTTTGGTAGCAAAGATGTTTCAAGAGCTGCTATCTTGATAGCATTGAGTCAAGGCAGGCAGGAAGAAAAGAATATTCAAGATGATTTTAGTAAGATTGGAATAAGGTGTGCTGCTGTTGATTTTGGTGGAGAGTTTATCACATCGGTGATGAAGATAATTGAAAGAGCAGTTGTTGCGGCAAAAAGGGAAGGGGTAATAAATGAAGTACATCAAGAAGAGGGTGCAGTAGCTGGTGCAACAAGAGAAGCAATTTCTCAGATTATGCAAAAGGCGATAGGATTAAACGTAGGCGGTAAGATTGGTATTGCAAGATACAATGAACATGTTGCAGTTGCCATCTTTTTTGGGATAGGACTTTTACATCTCAATGAGGTAGCAATTGGACTGGGTCACAGGGTTATATAAAAAAGCTTTTTAGCAGGGGGAGAAGAGCTTGGTTTATGCAATCAGAGGGGCAACTACAGTTGGAATAGATACAAGGGACGAGATAATTATCTCAACCCAAGAACTTTTAAATGAAATTATTGCGAAAAATCAGCTTAAAAAGGAGGAAATTGTTTTTATTTTGTTTACTATGACAAAGGATTTGAAGTCAGCGTTTCCGGCATACGCAGCAAGGCTAATGGGCTTTACAGATGTGCCTTTGATATGTGCTCAAGAACTTGACATTGAAGGTGCGCTTGAAAAGTGCATAAGAGTACTTATGCTTATCCAGAAGGATTCAACTTTCACCCCAAAGCACGTTTATTTGAAAGATGCTAAGTCTTTGAGAGAAGATTTAACCTAACAGAGGGGGAAATAGATGAAGAAAATAAATATTGCGATTGATGGCCCTGCTGGGGCGGGTAAAAGCACAATTTCAAAGCTTTTGGCTAAAAGACTCGGTTATATCCACATCGACACTGGTGCAATGTATAGAGCAATTGGACTGAAGGTTTTAAGCCAGAATATAAAATCCGACGATGTCGATAAAATACTTGAGATTTTAAACAACACGGAGATTGAAGTTAAACTTATTAATGGGAATCAGCTTGTGTTTTTAGACGGAGAAGATGTTACTGATAAAATAAGAGAGCCAAATGTTTCAATGTATGCATCAGATGTATCTAAAATAAAAGAGGTAAGGCAGCGGCTTGTTAAAATCCAGCAAGAGTTAGCAAAACAAAAAGGTGTGATAATGGACGGCAGAGACATTGGTACTCATGTTTTGCCTGATGCTGAACTAAAGATATTCTTGACAGCAACACCTGAGGAAAGAGCAAAGAGAAGGTTTTTGGAGCTTAAAGAAAAAGGTTATGAGGTTGATTATTACGAACTTCTTGATGAGATAAAACAAAGAGACCTCAACGATATGACCAGAGAGTTTGCACCTTTAAGAGTTGCTGAAGATGCTGTTGTAATAGATTCTACCAATCTTACAATAGAAGAGGTTTTGGAAAAAGTGCTAGAGCTTTTTTATAAGGTGATAAGAAATGAAGTATAACTTCTTTATGAATGTTATACGAAAATTAGCATATCTTATTTTAAAATGTGTCTTTTTGATAAAAGTAGAAGGTAAAGAGAACATTCCGAAAGCACCATACATTATCTGCGCAAATCACAGAAGTTATCTTGATCCAGTATTAATTATTTTGATATTTGACGAGCGTGTTTATTTCATGGCAAAGAGCGAACTTTTTAGAATATGGTGGCTTTCGCCTATTATAAGGGCATTTGGTGCTTTTCCTGTAAGAAGAGGCAAGAGCGATATTAGCGCAATCAAAAAGGCAATAGAAGTCATAAGGAGCAATAACATCTTGGGAATATTTCCTGAAGGCAAGAGAAATAGAACAAATGAGATAGTTTTAAAAGGAGAAAAGGGAGTTGCTACAATTATAAAAGCAACTGGAGCAAAGGTTTTACCTGTTGCTATCTGTGGTAAAATCAGACCTTTATGTGGAATTACGGTTAGAATTGGAAAGCCTCTTGAGTTTAAGAATAAAGATGAGGATAATCAGAAGATAGTTGATACAATCATGCAAAGCATCAAAGATCTCATCCTAAACACAAACAAAATAAAAAAGGAGAAGAGGAATTAAGATGATTATTAAGGTTGCAAAAAGTGCAGGTTTTTGTTTTGGTGTCGAAAGAGCAGTGAATGGGGTTATTGCTTGGGCTAAAGCAAATAAAGACAAGAATGTAAAAGTTTACGGAATGCTTATACACAATAGCTATGTTATTGAAAGATTGAAAGAACTGAATATCAAGGTAATTGAAGACATAAATGAAGTAGGAAAAGATGATATTGTGTTCATTCGTTCACATGGAGTTTCGACAGACGAATTTTCTGAGATTGAAAAAAGAGCATCTAAGGTCTATGATTTTACTTGTCCGTATGTGAAAAAGATCCATGAAATTGTGAGAGAATGGTCGGTAAATGGCAATGACGTGATAGTTGTTGGAGATATTAACCACCCGGAAGTAAAAGGTACAATAGGTCATGTTGAAAAAGGAAGAAAATGCATAGTTATTGATAGTGTAGAAAAAGCAAAGGATGCTATAACCCAATTAGGGTCAAAAGCCATTGTTGTGTGCCAGACAACTTTTGACAATGCAAAGTGGCAGGAGATAAAAGACTACATCGAGAATAATACAGATTACAGAGTGTTTGATACAATCTGCAAAGCTACCATAAACAGACAGCAAGAGGCAAAAGTTCTTGCGCATGAGGTAGACGTCATGCTTGTCATAGGTGATAGAAAAAGTTCTAATACCAATAAACTCTATGAGGCTATAAAAGAAATCAAACCAACCTACTTCATAGAAACTCTTAAAGATTTGGAGGGTATTGACTTTAGCAAAGTAAGGACAATCGGAATAACAGCTGGTGCTTCTACTTCACAAGAGCAAATAGATGAAGTAGTGCATGCGCTTGAAAGAAAATTTAATGAAGTTGATATTTATGATTTTGAAAAACTACTTGATAAAAGTTTTAAAGATATTAAAAAAGGTGAAATAGTAAAAGGTAAGATAGTAAAAGTTGAAGAAGATTATGTTCTTGTGGATATTGGATATAAAGCAGAGGGTATAATCTACAAAAATGAGATTTTCAAGAATGCTAATGCAAACTTAAAAGAGATATTTAAAGAAAATGAGATGATTGAAGCAGTAGTTGTCAAAGAGTCTGATGAGGAAGGAAATGTTGTACTATCAAAACTCAAAGCTGACAATATTCACGGTTTTGAAGAGCTATTGTCAAAGTTTGAAAGTAAAATACCTGTCAAGATTGTTGTGAAACAGATCAGAGAAAAGAATATTGTAGGTGAATTTAGAGGAATTAACGTATTTGTTCCAATTTCGCAATGGGCAGAGGAGGTTTCTTCTTCTATCGTTGGTAAGGTCTTTGAAGTTGAAATTGTAAATATTGATAGTGAAAAAAAGATAGCTTTTGGCAGTAGAAGAGCCCTGCTGCGACAGGCTCAAGAACAAAGACTTGTAGAGGCTTTAGAGAATCTTGATTTTAATAAAGACTATGAGGGATTTGTGGCCGAAATAAGAGAAAAGGGTATAATTGTCGACTTTGAAGGTTTGCGAGGTTTTGTACCACTAAGTGAAATAAGTTATTCAAAGAGGGCAGAGGACATCAAAAAAATATTTAAGATAGGAGAACGAGTAAAAGTAAGAGTAATTGATGTAGACAAGCAAAAGAAGCAAATTTTTTTGAGTATAAAAAAGACTCAAGAAGATGAATGGATAAAGAAAGTAAAGGATTTATACTTGGGTATGCTTGTAGATGTAGAAATTACAAAAGTTCTTCCTTTTGGGCTTGTTGTGTTGATATCGGACTGCGGTCTTGACGGTTTTGTGCATATATCGAATATTCCGCTTGGTTACAACCAGCGGCTGCATAAATTATACAAAGTTGGAGATAAAACAAAGGCAAAGATAGTTGAAATTGATGAACAAAGACGGAGAATAGGCCTTTCTTTGAAAGATCTCCATGAAGAAGAAGAGCAGATACCTCAGTACAAAGAGAATTTTGTTATAACTATTGCTGATATGGTGAAAAATATTAAATTAGAGGGCTAGAGTTTAAGAAAAGAAAGAGTAAAGTAACATGCAGATTTCATTTAAAGATATAAAAGATAAAACTGCTATTTTGGTTGATGGTAAGAATCTGGGTATTATTTATGATATGTTTTTTTCAGATGAGAAAGTTGAAGGGTTTCAGATACAGAAAAATGTGATATTTGGAATATGTACTAATATTTTTGTTTTGACAAAGGATATTGAGTCGATAAATCACGATCTTTTAATTGCTACAAAGTTAGTTTCCTGCATTAATATGACTTCTTTTGTGAAAGCACAAGAAATTCTCTCAAATAAGGTCATCACAAAGGATGGTTTTCTTATGGGAACAGTAAATGATATATTGTTTGATTCTATAAATTTTAAGATAACCGGTTATGAGATATCGCCGAGCATATGGAGCTATATTAGAAAGAGGAAAATAATATTGAGTCCAGAGGAAATAATATTAAAAGAGAATAAAATATTAAGCTGAGGTGTTCATCTTTGAAATTAGTTTCTGCAAAACATGTAGTTACTGGCAGTATAGTTGGTGCATTAATTGGTATACTACTGAGCAAGTCTTCTTCAAAAAGCGTGAAAAATAGACTTTTCAAAAAAATGATTGCAAAAAGACTTATTTCAATGATTAACAAGCTTTTAGGATAAGGGAGGGTTCTTCCCTCCTTTTTTATAAAATGGGCTAAGAATTTTTTTAGTTTGAGGTGTTGTAATTGATAATAGGAAAATTTTTAAAAAAACATTTTTTAGACATTGTATTTCTTATTTTTATTGGGTTTGTCATTTATTTTTTTGTTAATATCAAAACATTTTGGCCTATTTTGCTTCCATTCATAATAGCGCTCTTTTTATCATACCTATTAAAGCCGATGGTTGACTTTTTAGAGACAAAGATTAAATCACGTGATATCTCAATTTTACTTTCATTTATATTGGCTTTTAGCATAGCTATTTTGATATTTGTATACTTTATTCCACTATTTATTACAGAAATGAGGCAGCTTATACAAAACATCCCGGAATATATAAATCTATTTAACAAATGGTTCAAAGAGATAGATTCAAAGCTTTCTAATAAAGTAAACATCGACTTGGAAGAAATTTTAAGATCAAATTCAATAAATGTTGAGGCTATATCAAAACAAGTACTTACTACTTTTCTAAATATTCTCAAAAGCATTTATTCCAATATTCTTTATTATCTCTTAATACCAATTATTTCATTTTACATTCTAAAAGACTGGACTAAGATTGTAAAATGGATTAAATGGGTATTACCTGAGAAATACAGAAAAGAAGGTATTTCTATTTTCAATGATATCAACAAAGTTCTTCATCAATACATAAGAGCCCAGCTTTTGGATGCTATAATAGTTGGAATCTTGAGCTTTTTGGGATTTTCAATATTGTCAGTTAGATATGCAGCACTACTAGGTATAATCGCTGGAATTGGTAATCTTATACCTTATTTTGGACCCATATTTGCAAGTATTCCAGCTATTGTGATAGCACTTTCGGACTCTTATATAAAAGCTATACTTGTAATAGTATTTTTGGTTGTGCTGCAGCAGGTAGACAGTTTTCTCATCTCACCAAGGATAATCGGCTCAAGATTAGGATTGCATCCACTGACAATTATAATTGTACTGATAATATCAAATAAATTATTTGGTTTTATTTCCATGTTTTTCGCAATACCCTTAGCTGCTGTGATAAAGATAGTTTTTATAAATATTCTCAGAAGAGTCCATCCAGAAGATAAGAAATAAATTTTGTTGACTTTGTTTTTTGGCTTTAATAAAATTTTGATTGTATTGAAAAATTATAAAACTCAAAACAATTTTAAAATTCTAAGTGGAAAGGCTGATTGAAGATGTATATGAGCACAGATGAGATAAGAGAGAAGTTTCTTCAATTTTTTGAATCTAAGGGACATTTGAGATTGCCGAGTTTTTCTTTAATTCCCAGAAATGATAAAAGCCTACTTTTAATAAATGCTGGTATGGCACCTCTAAAACCTTATTTTTTAGGTATTGAAGAACCGCCAAGAAGAAGAATAACTACATGTCAAAAATGCATAAGAACTCCTGATATTGATAGAGTAGGAAAGACGGCAAGACATGCTACTTTCTTTGAGATGCTTGGTAACTTTTCGTTTGGAGATTACTTTAAGAAAGAGGCGATTACATGGGCTTGGGAGTTTGTGACAGAGGTTTTAAAGCTCCCTAAGGAGAGGCTTTGGGTGACAATATACGAAGAGGACGAGGAGGCATTTGAAATTTGGCACAAAGAAGTGGGCCTTGAAGAGGACAGAATTAAGAGAATGGGCAAAGAACATAACTTCTGGGAGATAGGAACAGGCCCATGTGGTCCTTGTTCAGAGATATATTTTGACAGGGGCGAGGACAAGGGTTGCGGCAAACCTACATGTGGAATTGGATGTGATTGTGATAGATATGTTGAATTTTGGAACTTAGTATTTACTCAGTTTGACAAGGACGAAAATGGTATATATCACAGACTAAAAAACCCAAATATTGATACTGGAATGGGTCTTGAAAGAATTGCTGCAATCATGCAAGGTGTAGATTCTTTATTTGATATTGATATAGTAAAGCCTATTTGCGATAAGATATGTGAAATAACTGGTTATGAGTATGGCAAAGACAGTGAAAAAGATGTTTCAATTAGAGTTATTACAGACCACATTCGTGGTACTGTTTTTATGATAGGTGATGGGATTTTACCATCAAATGAGGGAAGAGGTTATGTTTTAAGAAGGCTTATAAGAAGAGCAGCCCGACATGGAAGGATGCTTGGCAGAAAAGAAGCATTTTTGCATTTAATTGTTGATACAGTTATAGAGTCATATAAAAATCCATACCCTGAACTTGTTCAGAAAGGTGAGTATATTAAAAGAGTACTCTATAATGAAGAGAGCAGATTCAACCAGACAATTGATGTCGGACTTGAGCTCCTTGAAAATGAGATTGACAGTCTTAAAAAGAATAAAGAAAACGTCCTAAAAGGTGAGATTGCTTTTAAACTGTACGACACATACGGTTTTCCGCTTGATTTAACAAAAGAAATAGCTGCAGAAAAAGGAATAATTGTTGACCAAGAAGGTTTTGATAAACTTATGCAGCAGCAGAAAGAAAGAGCACGCATGGCACAAAAGGAACTTGAAAATATTGGTTGGAAGGATATCAATATAACAATTGAAGATGAGATTGAAACAGTCTTTGTTGGATATGAAACTTTAGAAACAGAAAGCAGGATATTAAAAATGTTCTCAAATGATGAGGAAGTTGCATATGCAAAAGAGGGAGATATCTGCTACATTATTTTGGACAAGACACCATTTTACGCAGAAAGTGGTGGACAAGTAGCAGACAAAGGTGTATTAGAAACTAAAAGCGGTGTTGCAGAAGTTCTGGATGTCAAAAAAGGTCCAAAAGGGACAATCCTTCACAAAGCAAAGATAACACAAGGTGAAATTGCAGTTGATGAGATTGTTGCTGCGAAAGTTGACAAGGATTTGAGACTTGCCACAATGAAAAATCACACAGCGACCCATCTTTTGCACAGCAGCTTACGCAAAGTACTTGGAGAACATGCAACACAAAGTGGTTCGCTTGTTGAACCAGAAAGACTCAGATTTGACTTTGCTCACTATGAGGCACTGAGTGAAGAACAAATAGCCGAAATTGAGAAAATGGTAAACGGTATTATCCAGCAAGCTATTCCTGTAGAAAAGATTGAAACTGACTTGGATTCGGCAATAAAGATGGGAGCCACAGCACTGTTCGATGAAAAGTATTCTAATATAGTCAGGGTTATAAAAATAGGCGATTTTAGCATGGAGCTTTGTGGTGGAACACACGTTGACAATACGGGCCAGATAGGAATGTTTAAAATAATTTCAGAATCGAGCATTGCAGCGGGTGTTAGAAGAATTGAGGCTATAACAGGTAACAAAGTATATGAATTTATGGTAAATAACCAAAAAATACTGAAGGAAATAAAAAGCAAACTCAAGGCTGCTAATGATTCTGAAATTATTGCTAAAATTGACCAGTTAGAAAGCAAAGTAGGTGATCTTGAAAAAGAATTAGAAAGGTACAAACTGCTACTTATTGACAATGAACTTGAACTTCTTTACAAGAGTGCTTTACAAGTTGGAGAATTTAAATTGATTATTAATAGAAAAGACACCCAAGATACAGATTATATAAAACTTTTGACCGATAGAGTTAGAGAAAAAGACTCAAAAGCGATAGTTTTGAATGTCATAAAACAAGACAATAAAGCCATAGTACTGATGGCATGTTCCAAAGAGGCAGTAAAAAAAGGAATTGACTGTGGTAGGATAGTAAGAGAAGTGTGTAGTGTTCTTGGTGGCAAAGGTGGTGGTAGACCTGATTTTGCACAGGGTGGTTCAAACAATGTTGAAAATTTAGAGTCAGCAGTTCAAAAGGCTGTTGAGCTTGTAAAAAGTGCTATTGAAGGAGGAGTGTAAGATGAATGATTGCATCTTTTGTAAGATTGTGGAAAAACAAATTTCTTCTGAGATTGTATATGAAGATAAATATGTTTGTGCTTTTAAAGATATAAATCCAACTGCTCCTGTCCATATTTTGGTTGTACCTAAGCAGCATATTGAAAGTTTGAAAGAGGTTGAGGAAAGTCACAAAGAGTTGATAGGTCATGTATTTGTTGTTGCAAAGATACTTGCTGACAAATTTGGAATAAAAGAAAAAGGATTTAGAGTGGTTGTTAACTGTGGAGAAGATGGTGGACAGACAGTAAATCACCTACATTTTCACTTGCTTGGAGGCCGTAAATTCTCTTGGCCAGCTGGCTAATTTTTAAATCTTTTTATCTTTGAAGGAGAAAAAATATACAAATGGTTGTAGGAATATTTGTAAATTTTCAAAAAGAACATAGCAAACAGATTTTAGATCAAATCGTAAATGTGCTTGAAAATGAAAATGTAGGTTGTATACTTGTAAATGAGGAAAATAAATACAGTATAAAAGTTGATTTTTTAGTAACAATTGGTGGTGACGGAACTCTTCTTAATGTGGTTGAGAAGGCCGTCAAGGAAAATCTTCCTGTACTTGGAATAAATTGTGGTCGTGTTGGATACCTGACAGAAGAGGTGGCTACTAACTTTCATTCTGCCATTAAAAAGATAGTTGACAATGACTATTTTATTGAAGAGAGACATATTATTGAAGCACATTTTAAAGGGAAAGTTTTCTATGCATTGAATGATGTATGTTTAGTGAGAAGCACGTTTAATATTGTAGATCTGAGTCTTTTTATAGATAATGTATTTGCCAAAGAGTACAGGAGCGATGGGATTATTATCTCAACTGCAACAGGTTCCACTGCATACTCTCTCTCAGCAGGTGGACCAATAGTGGAACCACAGTTAGGGGTGATGGTTGTCACCCCTATTTGTCCCCATTCCTTGAGTTCCAGAAGTTTGGTGTTGGGTGATACAAGAACAGTAAAGATAAAAAGTCAATCTGATGAAATTCTAATGGTAAATGATGGACGGATTGTAGATATGCTAAGGGAAGGCGAATATATTGAGTGCAAGATTTCATCAAAAAAGCTAAAACTCGTGAGACTCAAGAAGAAGAACTTTTACGAGGTACTAAGAGAAAAGATTAGAGAGTAATCAAAAGTGTGAGGTGTGAATTTGTAAAATGAAATCTGAAAGACAACAAAAGATTTTAGAGATAATTCAAAGTGAAGATATAGAAACTCAGGAAGAGCTTGTTGAGAGGCTGAGAGAATTAGGTTATGACGTCACACAAGCAACGGTCTCAAGAGATATAAAAGAGTTAAGACTTACAAAAGTATTAACAGAAACAGGTAAATACAAATATGCAGTATTATCCGGACCTGAGGCAAACATTACCGAAAAATTAATCAAAGTGTTTTCTGAGTCGATTATAAAATACGACACAGCTGATAATCTTGTCATAATAAAGACAATAACTGGTGCTGCACAGGGTGCTGCCGCTGCAATTGATTCATTGAACTGGCCAGAGGTCATAGGAACTATAGCTGGAGATGATACCATTTTTATTGCTACAAAAGGAAGCAGTGCTGCTGAGAAGATTGTTGAGAGGATAAAAGCTATTTTGAATCAAGGTGATTAATTATCATGTTAAAAAGATTATACATTGAGAACATTGCTATAATTGATAAGCTGGAAATAGAATTTGAAAAAGGTTTGAGTATACTAACAGGCGAAACTGGAGCTGGCAAATCAATAATAATAGATTCTCTTTCTTTGCTTTTAGGTACAAAGGCTAAAAAAGATATTATTCGAACAAATTCTACAAAAGCTTTGGTTTCAGCAGTTTTTGATATTGAGAAGGAAAGTACTGTAAATTTTATAAATTCAAGGGGTATTGAACTTGAAGATGGACAGCTGATTGTATCACGTGAAATATATTCAAATGGAAAAAGTGTTTGCAAAATAAATGGGCAATTTGTAACCTTGTCTAGTTTGAGGGAGATAACAACACATATTTTTGAAATTCATGGGCAGAATGAAACTCATCTATTAAACGACAAAAAAATTCAGCTTATGTACATAGATAGGTTTTGTGGGAAAGATGTTGAGGATCTGAAAAGAGAATACAAAAAGCTTTTTAATGAGTATCAAGAAAAAGGTAAAATGCTAAGAGAACTTATTGAGAACGAAGAAGAAAAAGAAAGAAGGTTAGATATCTTAAATTACCAAATAAGTGAAATTGAAAGTGTTTCTCCACGTGTTGGAGAAGATATTGAACTTGAAAAGAAAAGAGAAATTGTTCAGAATTTTTCTAAATTAAAATACAACACAGAAAAAATAATGCACATTATTAACAAAAACCTTATGGAATACTTGGAAGTATGTATAAAACTTGCAAATGAGAATGCAAAATTTGATCAAGACTTCAATCAACTCGCTGAGAGACTAAATAGTGTATATTACGAAATTGAAGATATATTGTTTGCTATTTCAAAAAAGTTTGATTCTTACACAGTTGATGAACATGAAATAGACAAAATAATTGACAGGCTTGATAAAATAAACAGACTGAAGAAAAAGTACGGAGGAAGTATTGAACAAGTATTGAAATTTAAGGAAGAGTTAATTAGACAAAAAATAGCAATTGAAAAAAATAGTGAGATAGTAGAGGAATTAAAAGTTAATTTGTCAAAGATAGGGGAAAGACTTTTGTTTTTGGCAAATGAGATTTCAAATTTGCGAAAAGACGCTGCAAGGGAATTTGAAAAAAAGGTATTAGAAGTGTTAGAACAACTTGAAATGAAAAACGTGAACTTCAGGGTGTCATTTATGCAAAGTGATTTATATGAAGAGGGAATTGACGAGGTAGAGTTTTTAATCTCAACAAATGTTGGGCAAGAATTAAAAAGTTTAAGCAGTATTGCCTCAGGTGGAGAGCTTTCAAGAATAATGCTTGCCATAAAATCTATCATGGCCGAAAAAGATGACATTTTGCTGTTGATTTTTGATGAGATAGACAGTGGACTCAGCGGAGTTGCGGCAACCAAGCTTGCAAGACTTTTAAAGGACCTTTCTAAAAAACATCAAGTTATCTGTATCACACACCTACCTCAGGTTGCAGCAGCTGCAGATAACCATTTTTATGTGTACAAAGAGGTCAAAGACAACTCAACAGTTTCAAATGCAAAAAGATTAGATGAAAATGAATCGCTCAAAGAAATTGCACGAATGTTTTCAGGTGAGAACATCACTGAAAGTTCAATTCTTCATGCAAAACAACTAAAAGCTCAGTTTGTATGAAAAATATTCGGAATATATCAAGAAAGAATGGAGAGGATATTTTAATAGAATTTTGATTTTAAACGGTGTCCAACAAGTGAAAAAAATAGTGGTTGCTGTTCTTCTTTTTTATCTACTCCTTACTTCTTTGTTTTTCTTATATTTAGTAATTACTCCTGATTATTTAACATATTACAAATCAGATAGGTGTATAACTTTAAAAACTCCTGTCTTTGTGGATATTACTTTCACAAACAGTAGTGCGATAAAAACAACTAAAAATCATTTGTTGTTTAAAACAAACACAATTTATCTAAAAAGCAGACCAATTTCTTTTGTCTGCGAGCTTAAAGTAGGAGGCATTCCTCTCAAAACGGTAAAGATATCCATAATAGAGCCAAAAAGTTTAAGTGTTATAGGAAAATTTGTTGGTATTAAGCTAATGACGAATGGAATATTAGTAATAGGGTACTCTTATGTATATCCAGAAAATTCAAAATCTAAGATTCCTGCAAGAGAAGCAGGGATCCAAATTGGCAACAAGATAATATGTGCAAGTGGTCAGAAGCTAAGAGATTGTGAACAACAACTATTTAGAATCATAAACTCATCTCATGGTAAACCAATTGAGCCTTTAGTTAAAAGAAAAGAGCATACCAAAAAAGTTAAGATAAAGCCTCTTTTGAGTAGTGAAGGGGTTTATAAAATAGGACTTTGGGTAAGAGACGGAACAAGTGGTATAGGTACCCCTACATTTGTTGACAAGAGGAAAAAGATATTTGCTGCCCTTGGACACGGAATTTCAGATATTGATACAAATATACTTCTTGATTTGAAAGAGGGTCAAATTTATAAGGCATATGTAATCGATATAAAAAAGAATAAATATCAAGAAATTGGTGAAGTTATAGTAAAGATTGATGAAAACTCAGTTGTTGGTGATATTCTAATTAATAGCCCGTTTGGTGTGTACGGAATGCTGGAAGATAAAAGCTTTTTGAAGTATGGAACTGATTATAAGATTGCAAGAATACAAGATGTTCATGTGGGTGACGCCTATATTATAACAGATGTTTCGAATAGTGATAAAAAATTTAAGGTGAAAATAGAAAAAATATTGCCTCTTTATAGAAATTCTACAAAGGCATTTGTAATTAAAATTACTGACAAAAGGCTTTTGAAAATCACACGGGGAATTGTGCAAGGTATGAGTGGAGCTCCAATTATTCAAGATAACAAACTGGTTGGTGCCGTTACACATGTGTTCTTGAATGAACCAAATAAAGGTTATGGTGTTTTTATCGAAAACATGATAAATATGACAAATAAAATAAGGTAAATTTGTAGAATATTGCTAAAAGGATGTTTTCTTCAACTGTTGAATTTTTATGTATATAATAAAATAAAATGAGGGAGAAGTATGGATAAGCTCAAAGTTGTCATTGCCGACGACAACAGACAATTCAATATGCTTCTTACAGAGGTTTTCAATTCTCAGCCAGACTTTATAGTTGTGGGAAATTCTTATGATGGTGTTGAGACATTGAAAGTAGTAGAGGAGTTAAAACCTGACCTTTTAATGCTTGACATAATTATGCCATACTTAGATGGAATTGGAGTTATTGAAAGTTTATCCACAAAAGAAACCAGACCAAATATAATTGTAATCTCCGCAGTTGGGCAGGAAAATATATCTCAAAAGGCTGTTAACATGGGTGCGTTGTATTACTTTGTTAAGCCTTTTGATTTGAATGTGATGATAGAAAGAGTAAGACAACTTGTATCAAACCTTCCCTCTAAAAAAGAGTTACAAGATGGTATGGCCATCCAAACATCTACAAAAAAGAACACCAATGAAGTTGATTTAGAAACCGAAGTGTCAGAAATTTTGAAAGAGGTTGGGATTCCTGCGCACGTAAGAGGCTACCAGTTTTTAAGAGATGCAATTATTGCTGCAACTTTGGATGCTGATCTAATAAATGCTATCACTAAGGCATTATATCCCTTGATTGCTGAGAAGTATAATACAACACCCACAAGGGTTGAAAGAGCTATAAGACATGCTATTGAGATTTCATCGACGAGAGGTAAGGTAGATACTCTCTACAAATACTTCGGCTATTCAACTTCACAGGATAAAGGAAAACCCACTAATGCTGAGTTCATCGCCATGATAAGTGACAGACTGCGACTTAAACTCAAAAAAACTTCTCAGTCAAAGTAAAGAAGGTTTTTAAAGAAGAAGATTATACATAAACTTATTAATAAGACTAAAAATTTTTTGAGAACTAAATGCAAAAAGGATTGATATATTCTGCTGCTATCTTAGCAATAGGTTCAATATTTGCAAAGTTTTTGGGTGTTTTCTTAAAAGTACTGCTTATAAATATAGTTGGAGATTATGAGATAGGGTTGTATCAACTGCCTTATCCCATTTATACTACTATCCTGACATTTAGCATGACAGGTTTTTCTTTAGCTGTTGCAAAACTTATTTCAATTTATCATACAGAAAAAGATTACAAAAATGCTGAGTTTGCTTTTCACTTGAGTTTGATTTTAATAACAATCTTATCGTTTATATTTACTCTAAAGATGATAGAAATTTTTAAATGGCCTCAAGAAGCTTTACTTCCATATTTAGCTTTGGTACCTGCGCTTTTTGTTGTGTCTGTTCAGTCAGCTTACAGAGGTTATTTCAACGGAATAAAAAAGATGTACATAACCTCTATATCACAGATAATAGAATCTATAGGCCGTGTTGGATTTGGCCTTGGGCTATGTATCACTTTTCTTCCAAGAGGTATTCCTCTGTCCATTGCAGGTGCCCTTTTAGGTGCAAGTTTAGTGCTCTGGCCTCGTTGATATTTCTTTCTTTTGTTTTTAAAAAAGAAAGAAGAACTTTTGGAAGTCCAATTCCAAAGTTTACATTGAAAGTGAGTTTACCAATAGCAAAAAGAATAATTATCCTTACATTTTATTTTTCTTTTTCCTCAATTTTGATGTCTGTTATATCAATCACAGATTCACTCTTTTTCCCATATTTTATGGACATGAGACATTATCCGGACAGGCTTACGTCTAAGCTTTTTGGTATTTTTTCTGGAAAAGTAATGACGTTAATCCACGTACCGCTTACATTTAGTCTCTCAATGGCGGTAAGTATTATCTCATATATATCATCAGCTAAAACATTACCAGAAAAGAAACAAATAACTTCTAAAGGTTTAGATTATATGTTTTTAGTAAATATCCCTTGCACTGCAGCCTTCGTCTTTTTTCCAGAGACTATTATCAATTTAGTATTTTTCAACACTCCAACAGGGAGTGAGATTTTAAAACACTCAGCGCCTCTTGCTCTGGTAGTCTCGCTTGTACAGTTTTCTACCTCTGTACTTCAGGGGCTTGGCAAATTTTTGGTACCTGTCAAAAGCTTACTTGTTGCTATTCCGATAAAGATTGTATGTATGTTTGTCTTTATCGTAGTATACAATTTGAACATTGACGGTTGTATTTTGGCGAACTTAATATGTTATACAGTAACTTTTGTAATGAATTTTTTAGAGCTGAGAAACCAAGTTATAAACATTTTAAATCTTAATAAACTGTTTTACATTGGGGTTTCAAGTGTTATAATGGTTATTACAGGAAGGCTAATACTTAATATGTTGACAGGATACTCTTTTGTGTTACAAGGAAGCATTCTTATAGTTTGCTGTATAGCAGTTTATGCAGTCTTTCTTTCTATCTTTGGAGTGGTTAAACTTTCTACTATAAAACAACTTATTATGAGGTGATTTTTTAAGATGAAGATAGGACTAATTGGCTGTGGCAATATGGCAAATTCAATTGTATATTCAATAACAAAAAATCAAAAGTATCAGATATTCTGCTATGATGTTGATACTCTGAAGGCAGAGAAGTTTAAAAAACTTTATGGAGTAGCTGTACTTATGAGCGAAAATGAAGTTGTTTTAAGCTGTGATATAATAATAATTGCGGTAAAGCCGAAAGACATATTCAATGTACTGAGCAAAATAAAAAACGAGGTGGATGATAAGATTATTGTATCCATTGCAGCAGGAATCTCAATTGACAAGATGAAAGATGTAATTGGAAACAAAAAGATTGTAAGGGTCATGCCAAACATAAATATAAGCGTTGAAGAAGGTATCTTGGGCATGTGTTTTTCAGAAAGCATTTTAGATGATGAAAAAGAAAAAATAAGAGAACTTTTTGAGAGCATGGGCAGCGTCATAGTAGTAGATGAAAAATTTATGGATGCAATAACAGCACTCTTTGGGAGTGGGCCCGCATTTGTCGCGCATTTTATTGAAAGTTATATAGATGCAGCAGTAAAGCTTGGTTTTTCTAAACAAGAAAGCTATGAGCTTGTTTTAAAACTTTTTTATGGTACGGTGGTTAACATGAAAAATAATATGTTAACTACACACCAAATAAAGGATATGGTTACATCACCAGGTGGTACTACTATTGAGGGGCTTGTGGAATTTGAAAGAAGGGCTTTGAAGGGTGCTATTATTGATGGAATTGTCAAAGCTTATGAAAGGTCTAAAAGTATATTATAGGTGTGAGAAGAGATATGAAGGAAGTTTTGATATACACAGACGGAGCATGCAGTAAAAATCCCGGACCTGGTGGATGGTGTGCCATACTGATTTACAAAGGTATTAAAAAGGTGCTAAAAGGTTCTGAAGAAAATACTACCAACAATAGGATGGAGCTCAAGGCCATAATTGAGGGATTAAAGGCCCTCAAAGAACCTTGCAAAGTGACAGTTTATACTGACTCTGCGTATGTTGTAAATGCTATTAACCAAAATTGGATTGAAAAGTGGCAGAAGAACAATTGGAGAACTTCAGTGAAGGAAAAGGTAAAAAACATTGATCTGTGGAAAGAACTGATTGATCTTCTTAAAATACACAATGTAAAGTTTGAAAAAGTAAAAGGACACAGCTCAGATGAATTGAATAACCTTTGCGATGAGATTGCAAGAAGCATGATCAAAGAGATCGAGTGATTTTACAAAAAAGGGGAAGGTAAAAAGGGTGTTTGAGTTAAAAAAAGGAATTGTAAAAAGAGAGTGTGAAGTTACAAAGGGCTATCAGGTGGTTGAGGTCGAATACGAGGACAAAGATGTATCTCTTGCAGTAAACTTTTTGGATATAAACAAAAAGGTAACTGTGGGACAAGAGGTTTTAGTGAACATAACGGCAAGAAAGTTAAAACTTGGGAGTGGAGGGTATGATTATATCCTTCCTACTAATTCGTTTTGTAATCATTCTAAAGGTCATATTATGAAACTCAGGTATACTCCTTTGCAATTTTCAGTGCTGACAGAAGAGGAAAAAAATCCAGAGCTTTTCAATAGAATACCTAACTTTAATGATTTGATTATTGTAGTATGTGAGCTTCACAGTATGCTGATGCCAATTTGTCTTTATCTTAAGGAGTGTGACAGGAACATAAGGATTTCTGTAATAATAAATGATTGGGGAATGCTAAATGCAAAACTTTCACATAACTTATCTTTTTTAAAAGAAAATCATTTTGTCGATTATGTAATATCATGCCAAGAAGCATTCAATGGAGACTTTGAGTGTATAAACGAAATAAACTCCCTTATATTTTCCAAAAGTTTAGATGCTCAAGTAACAATAATATCACCACTTCCCGGGATTGTTGGTACAGGAACAAAGTTTGGATTTAGTGCGTACAAAGCTGTAAATGTAATTGAAGATATATCAAGGTTTGGTGGTAAAGTTGTTTTTCCTATAAGAGTTTCTAAAAGTGAAGAAAGAGAAAGGCATAAATTCGTAAGTCATCATTCTCTTACAATCCTAAGTTATGTGAATTCATCTGTCGAGATTCCAATCTATCAATTTGAGGACAAAATTTTCTATACTCAGGTTTTTAAAATTTTAAATAACTACAGAACAAAACACATATTAATACCTATAGACAGAATAGACGATAATATAGTTGAAAAATACAAACTTTTGCTAAAAACAATGGGAAGAGGGTTTGAAGAAGACAGCGAATACTTTTTACAGCTTTTTGCAACAGCAGAGTATATTCTAAAAAAATTACGAAGGAGATGAAATAGCAAAATGGACCTCTATGAAAAAACTATAGAGTCTCAGACCATTTACGATGGTTCGTTTATTAGCTTAAAGGTGGACAAGGTTTTACTTCCAGATGGGAGAACTTCTCAGAGAGCAATTGTTCTTCATTCAGGTGCAGCAGTTATTGTTCCAGTTGATGATGAAGAGAATGTCATTTTGGTAAAGCAATTTAGAAAACCAATTGAAAAGGTTATAATAGAGCTCCCCGCGGGAAAACTTGACAAAGGTGAAGAGCCACTTGAGTGTGCAAAAAGAGAACTTGAAGAAGAGACAGGTTATAGTGCAAAAGAGTTTGTAAAACTTACAGAAATATATACTACTCCCGGATTTTCAAATGAGGTTATACATGTTTATTTAGCAAGAAGGCTTACTCAGGGCAGTTCACACACAGACCTTGATGAATTTGTTGAAATTTTTAAAGTTAGTTTAGATGACGCTGTGAAAATGGTTAAAAATGGTGAAATTAAAGATGCAAAGACAATAATTGGCCTGCTTCTTGCAAAGATGTATTTAGAGGAGCATGGATACAAGAAATGAGAGTCTATGCCGACCTTCATGTGCATGTAGGTTTTTCAAATGGAAGGTACATAAAAATACCATCTTCTAAAGAGCTCACAATAGAGAATATTTTAAAAATATCAAAAAACGAAAAGGGTTTAAATGTAATTGGAATTGTCGATTTTTTGTGCGATGATGTACTTTCTGAAGTAGAAACTCTTATTGATTGTGGCAGAATATCATTGAAGGATAATAACTTGTATTTCGAAGATATTTTAATCATTCCTGCGGCTGAAATCGAGCTAAGATATAATCAAGAAGATTTTCATTGTCTCATTTTTTTCGAAAGTATTGATAAGCTAATCAGTTTCAAAAAACAAAATAAAAGGTATTTTAACCAACTTAATTTTAGCTGCCCTGTTTTTAAAGGAAATATTGAAGATTTTGAAAAGATTGCAAAGGATTTTAATCTTTTTGTTGTACCAGCCCATGCATTTACACCTTATAAAGGTTTTTATTCAGCAGCCTTTGCAATTGAAGAGGTTTTCAAAAAACTTGAAATTTATACAATTGAGCTTGGTCTTTCAGCAGACTCCTATATGGTAAAAGATGCTTTTGACATACAAGGAAGGACTCTTTTGTCAAACTCTGATGCACATTCTTTAAGAAACATCGCAAGAGAATTTAATGAAATTGAGGTTCTAAAACTCACTGCAGATATGGTGTTAAAAAGTATAAAAGAAAACAAGGTGATTGCAAACTATGGTATAAATCCGAGGCTTGGCAAATATCACAAATCATATTGTAAAAGTTGCAATCTTTCGTTTAACATTGAGAAGAGGCAACCTATTTGCCCCTTTTGTGGAAGGACCAATATAGTGGTGGGTGTTGAAGATAGAATCTCAATGCTTAAGAAGATTAAGGGTAACAATAAAAAACCGCCATATTTTTATACATTCCCATTTGAGTTGGTTGAAGGATTTGGAGAAAAGACAAGAGAAAAGATAATTGAGATTTTCAAAACAGAAATAAACTTTGTAAAAGCTTTAAATAATGACCAAAGTTATAAAGATCTTAAATTCCTTGTTAGCAATAATATTTGGGAAAAGTTAAACCGCTATATCAAAGGACAATATAGTGTAAAATTTGGTGCAGGTGGTTATTTTGGAAAGATTAGATTTGAATGAAAATGGGTGAGAGCTCATGATAGATGCTGAAAAATTAAAGAAAAACATTGAAGAGATTCAAGAGAGGATTGAAAAAGCTTGTTTGCGAAGTGGAAGAAACCCAAGCGAAGTAAAACTACTTGGTGCAACAAAGGGTGTGGATATCGATACAATTAGACTTGCAAATGAGCTTGGTGTAAAGGTTTTTGGTGAAAATCGCGTTCAGGAATTTTTGCCAAAGTACAACCAACTTCCACATTTGGAGTGGCACTTTATTGGAAGGCTTCAGACAAACAAAATTAAGTATATTTACGATAAAGTTTTGCTAATTCATTCCATAGAAAAAGTAGAACAGATTCAAGAATTAGAAAAAAGATGTTCAAAAGTAGGTAAAAATATAGATGTTTTGATAGAAGTAAACATAGGTGGTGAGCCTTCAAAAGGAGGGGTTTTACCGGACAATGTTGAAGGGCTGATAGAGAAGATTTGTGAGTGCAAGTATGTTAATTTAAAGGGCTTTATGACAATTCCTCCAATTGAGAAGGATGAAAAAAAGCTGAGGCAGTATTTTAGAAGGATGAAAGAAATCTTTGAAAATTATAAAAAATTAAATTATAATAATGTTAAAATTGAAGTGTTGTCAATGGGCATGAGCAACGACTTTGAAGTGGCAATCGAAGAGGGTGCCACTTTGGTTAGGATAGGAACAAAACTATTTGGTGAAAGACCAAAAACTTAAGGAGGTTTTGGTTATGTTTGATAACCTTCAAAGAAAGATTTTAAATCTAATTGGCATTGAGATTGAAGATGAGGACAAGCCACAGGAGAGTACAAAATCAAGAGAAGAAAGTGTAAAACCAAAGCACGAAACACCGAAAGTTGTGACAATAGGAAAGGCCAATCAGACAGAGGTTACAGTTTATAACCTTAAACTTTTTGATGAAGTTGTAAAGGTTTGCGATGCGTTGAGAGAAAACAAGATTGTTGTATTTAACTTAGAGCAAGTGGCAGAAGAGCATATCCAAAGAATAATAGACTTTGTAAGCGGGGCAGTATATGTTCTTGATGCAAAGATTCACAAAGTGAGCAAGAAGATATTTGTCGTTGTTCCGAGGAGCATTGATTTAGAGGTAGACGAGCAGTTAAAGGAAGAATTTAGAGCAAAAGGAGTATTTGCTTGGTTGAAGTAGGAATATATTACTTGATGTTTGGAGGATTTAGATGTTAAGATTAATATTTGGTCTTGTCGATAAAGCCATTGCATTCGTTGAGTTTTGTATTGTTTTAGATGCACTTTTATCCTGGGTGATTCATGACCCTTATAACAAGTACAGAAGAGTACTTGGTATAATTGTAAATCCTATACTTGACCCTATAAGGGCAGTTTCTCTAAGATACATCAGAACAGGGTTTATTGACTTTTCGCCTCTGATTGCAATAATTTTACTTGAGATTGTAAGAAAACTGTTGTGGGTAATTTATGCAATATTAGTATAACACGACACATCAATCTAGATGGAGTTGTACAAATAAAATGTATTACATTCCTGAAGAAAACAAGTTTGAAATTCTAAAGGTTAAAAATTTGTTGGAAAGGCGTTATGGAAATATCGAATACTCAGATTTTCTTTCTCCTTTTGCACAAAAGTACGTTATTGACGTTATTTTAAAAGATAAAAACAGACGCCCATTTTATCAAACATGGGGCGGGTACGAAGAGAGTGAGAGAAAGGTTTTAGCAATCTTTAGCGACAGCATCATAGAAGGGATGGACTTTTCTCATTTTCCAATTGACGTAATCTTGGTCGATTCAGATACAATACTTTCTCACAGGCAGATTTTAGGAACATTTATAGGCCAAGGACTCAAGCGTGACAAGATTGGAGATATATTGGTAAAAGAACACAAGGCCTTAGTTTTTGTAAAAAAAGAAGTGAGTCTTTTTATAACTACACATATAGACAAAATAGGAAGGGATAAGGTGAAAATAGAGATTGTTAACAAGGATGAGTTAGATATCTCACAATTTATGCAAAATAGTGGCAAGAGAATTGTCTGTAGTGTTCCTTCTATGAGAGTGGATGCAATTGTCAGCCACGGTTTCGGAATTTCAAGGGAAGAGGCAAGTGATCTAGTGAGGCAGTTTAAAGTTGCTGTGAACTGGGTGTATATTGATAAGCCCTCGCATGAGGTCAAAGAAGGTGATTTGATTTCTGTAAGACGTCATGGTAGATTAAAGGTAGAGAAGGTATTGACAACTACAAAAAAGGGAAGAATTAGTATTGAGCTTTTGAGGTTTTCATAATTCTGTATTTGTGGAGGTAAAACTTTTATGTTAACTCCTCAAGACATTGAGTCCAAAACTTTCAAAAGGGTGTATATAGGCGGTTATAGTGTTGAAGAGGTGGAAGAGTTTTTAGAGCAAGTATTAAAAGATTATGAAGCACTGTACAAAGAGAATTTGGAACTCAAAGACAAGATTGCTTTACTTAACGAAAATATTCAAAATTACAAGGCAATTGAAGAGACCTTACAAAACACTTTAATTGTTGCTCAGTCGACGGCGGAGGAGATAAAGAAGGTTGCTTATCAAAAGGCAGAAGCTATAATAAAAGAAGCTGAAATGAAAGCATCAAAAATGATTGAAGAGGCAAATAGCAAGGTTTTGCAAATCACTTATGAATATGGCGAACTCAAAAAAAGATATCAGCTTTTTTTGAACAAATTTAGGAATTTACTTCAAACAGAGCTCAGTGCACTTGAAATGGTAGATAAAGAACTACAAAATGACTAATTATTTTGCAGGGGGATGAAACATAAGATGGACTGGAGTCAAACATTGAACTTACCAAAGACTGATTTCCCAATGAGAGCAAATCTTGCACAACGTGAACCTGAGTTTTTGAAGTTTTGGGAAGAAAGACGAATTTTTGAAAAGATGCTAAAGAAAAATAAAGGTGTAAAAAAATTTATACTTCATGACGGACCACCTTATGCAAATGGGGATATTCATTTGGGGCATGCTCTTAACAAAGTGTTAAAAGATATTGTGAACAAGTACAAGGCACTACGAGGGTATTACACACCTTATATCCCTGGTTGGGATACTCACGGACTTCCCATTGAACAGCAGGTTATAAAACAGCTTGGGGTCAATAGACATGAAATTGATGCTATAGAATTTAGAAAGAAGTGTAAGGAATTTGCACTAAATTACATTGACATCCAAAGAAATCAGTTCAAACGCCTCGGTGTGTTTGGCGAGTGGGAAAATCCTTATATGACATTAGACCCTAAATTTGAAGCAAGGCAGATTCGTGTTTTTGGCGAAATGGCAAAAAAAGGATATATTTATAAAGGACTAAAACCTGTTTATTGGTGTCCGTCATGTGAGACTGCTTTGGCAGAGGCAGAGATAGAGTATCAGGAAGACAAGACATATTCAATCTACGTTAAATTTGAGGTAATAAATGACAAAGGATTGTTTACCAACTTAAATTTAGGAGGCAAAAAGGTTTATATTGTAATTTGGACAACTACTACTTGGACACTTCCGGGCAACTTAGCAATTGCACTCAACGCTGATTTTGATTACAGCTTGATTGACGTTGGAAAAGAAATCTTGATCATGGCAACAGGGCTTGTTGAAAGAGTGATGAAGACAAACAAGATTGAAGACTATAAAGAAATTGCAAGGTTCAAAGGCAAAGAGTTAGAATACGTAGAATGCAAACACCCATTTTTAGACAGAACATCTCTTGTAATCTTGGGTGAGCATGTGACTTTGGAGGCAGGAACTGGCTGTGTTCACACAGCGCCAGGACATGGTGAAGAGGACTTCGAGGTCTGTCAGAGGTATAATATTCCTGTAATTGTGCCGGTTGATAATAAAGGATATTTGACACAAGAGGCTGGAAAGTTTGCAGGGCTGTTTTATGAAGACTCAAACAAAGAAATAGCAAAAGAATTAGAATCTTCGGGACATCTTTTAGGTGTTGAGAAGATAACTCACCAATACCCGCACTGCTGGAGATGTAAAAATCCTGTTATATTCAGAGCAACAGAACAGTGGTTTGCTTCAGTCAAAGGTTTTAGAGAAGAAGCTTTAAAAGCTGTAGATAGCGTCAAATGGGTTCCCGAGTGGGGAAGAGATAGAATATATAATATGATTGCAGACAGGCAAGATTGGTGTATCTCAAGGCAGAGAATTTGGGGCGTGCCGATTCCAATATTTTACTGCAAAAACTGTAGAAAAGAGCTTATAACAGATGAGACTATAGATCATATTGCAAAAATATTTGAAAGAGAGGGTTCTGATGCGTGGTTTTCTAAGGATGTAAAAGAACTTTTGCCAAAAGGTATAAAATGTCCAAGCTGTGGCTGTGAGGAGTTTGAAAAAGAAACTGACATCATGGACGTTTGGTTTGACTCAGGTTCTTCTCATGCATATGTTCTTGAGAGTCGAGAAGATTTAGAGTGGCCATGCGATATGTACTTAGAAGGAAATGACCAGTACAGAGGGTGGTTCCAGTCATCACTTTTGACTGCTGTTGCAACAAAGGGAAGGGCTCCATACAAGATTGTTTTGACACACGGTTTTGTAGTTGATGGTGAAGGAAAGAAGATGTCAAAGTCAGAAGGAAATGTAATTTCACCACTTGATATAATAGGTGAGTTTGGTGCTGATATATTAAGGCTTTGGTGTGTGTCTGCTGACTACACGACAGATATGAGAATTTCAAAGGAGATTATAAAACAGCTAACAGAAATCTACAGAAAAATTAGAAACACAGCAAGATTTCTGCTTGGCAACCTGTATGATTTTGATCCAGCTACCGACAAAGTTCCTTATGAGAATTTGAAAGAGATTGACAGATGGGCATTGCAAAGACTAAATCTTTTAGTTGACAAGGTCACCAAAGCATATGAAGAGTATGACTACAATCAGGTGTACCACTTGATTCATAATTTCTGTGTAGTTGACATGAGCAATCTGTATTTGGATATAAATAAAGATAGACTCTATGCATCAAAAAGTACTTCAATTGACAGAAGGTCTGCCCAAACAGTTATGTATGAAATACTTGTAACTTTGACAAAATTAATTGCGCCAATTTTATCCTTCACAGCAGAAGAGGTATGGCAGTTTATGAAATATAAAGAAAACGATGCTGAGTCAGTGTTCTTAACAGACTGGCCAAAGGTAAATGAAGAAATTCTCAATGATGGGAAACTGAAAGCAAAATGGGAAAAGATTATTGATATCAAAGACATTGTTGCAAAGCAGTTAGAGATTGCAAGAAATGGAAAACTTATTGGGAGTTCTCTGGATGCAAAGGTAAGAATTCTTGCAAAGGGAGATCAAAAGAAGTTCTTAGAGGAAAACAAAGACATTTTAGAAGAAGTGCTTATAGTATCCCAGCTTGAGATTGCTGAAGGTACCCAAGATGAAATAAAGGTTGAAGTTTATAAAGCAGATGGTGCAAAATGTGAAAGATGTTGGAAGTATAGTCCAATGGTAGGTGCCAATTCTGAAAATCTTGCTGTATGTCCAAGGTGTTATGAAGTTGTGTCAGCAAAGTAAAATAAGATAAGCCGGGTATAAGACCGGCTTATCTTTTAATTATTTTTATGAAAAAGGGTGGATAGCATGGAAAAGAAGGTTACCTTAAGTTTAAAAACATCTGAAAAAGATATTCCTATTTTTTTGGCAGAAGAGCTTTCAAAAATAACCGAGTATATCAATCTTTGTAAATATTCAGATCTTGTAATCTTTACAGATGAGGGCATTTATAACCTTTATAAAGAATTTATAGAGAGTTTTAAAACTCCTTACGTGTATATTTTCAAAAACGGAGAAGAATCAAAATCGATAGAATCATATCTCAGTGCCATAGACTACCTTTTAGAAAACAATATTGACAGAAAAGCGCTACTCGTTGCAATTGGTGGTGGGGTTGTTGGCGATGTTTCTGGATTTATTGCCTCTACATACAAACGAGGTATAAGACTGATAAATATTCCTACCACGCTACTTGCCATGGTCGATAGTAGCATTGGAGGAAAAACAGGGATAAATTTTAAATTGTACAAAAATCAAATTGGCACATTTTATCAGCCAGAGATGATTATCATCTGCCGGGAATTTTTAAAAACCTTGCCAAGGCTTGAGCTAATATCAGGCATTGGTGAAGTAATAAAATATGGTTATACCCTAAATAAGGAGATTTTACAGCTCGTCTTTGATGGAAGTAAAAGTCTGGATGAAATTTTCCAAAATGAAGTTTTAATGCATGAGCTTATTTTGAAATCTGTTAAGTGCAAGGTTTCAGTAGTAGAAAAAGATGAAAAAGAAAGCTTTTTAAGAGAAGTTTTAAACTTTGGCCACACAGTAGGTCATGCTTTTGAGTCGTATTACAATTTTTATTATCCACATGGGATTTTTGTTGTTTTCGGTATGATAGCTGAGATGATACTTTCCCATTTGCTTTTTGGTTTTGATTTTTCATATGTTAATAAGTTGTTTGAAATAATTGTCAAGCGAAATTTTCTTTCACTTCCAAAGGACTTTGATATAAATGACATTATTTCAATTATGAAATATGACAAAAAAAATATAAAAGACAAAATAAGAATGGTTTTGCTAACGGACGTGGAGAAGTATCAATTGGGCATTGAAGTAGAGGAAGATGTTATTAAAGAAGGACTAAGTATTTTCAGAAGGTTAACTTTCTCTTAAAATATAGAGAAAATTAAATATTGAAAACAAAACGGGGCAAAAGGTTAGTAAGACTTTTTTATGCCCCGTTTTATTAGTTATCTTCTTCTATCAATCCTTTAGTTTTAAGATATTCTGTTTAAAAGGCGGATACACAATTCCCTTTTCAGTAATTATTGCTGTAATGTTTTCAGCTGGAGTCACATCAAAGGCAGGGTTGAAGACATTTGAGGTGTCTGGCACAATCTTCTGACCGTTAAAGATTCTTACCTCATCTTCATCTCTTTCTTCAATAGGTATTTCATCCCCTGAAGAAATACTAAAATCAATTGTTGAAGTTGGTGCTGCAATGTAAAATGGAATTCCATGATGTTTTGCTAAAACAGACAAAGAATATGTTCCAATCTTGTTAGCAGTATCACCATTTAGAGCAATTCTATCAGCTCCAACTATAACACAGTCAACCTTGCCTAATTTCATCAAATACCCTGCCATGTTATCACAAATGACAGTGTTAGGAATACCATCTTCAGAAAGCTCAAAAGCAGTAAGCCTTGCACCTTGCAGGTAAGGGCGTGTTTCATCAACATATACATGGACATTTTTGCCTGAGAAGTGAGCTTCACGGATAACGCCTAAGGCTGTTCCATATCCTCCTGTTGCCAATGCCCCAGCATTGCAATGAGTCAGTATATTAGAATTTTCCTTTATCAACTGGTTCCCGTATTCGGCAATCTTTCTGTTTATATTTTTATCTTCTGATTCTATCTTTTTGGCTTCATTTAGAAGTTGTTTGTAAATTTCTATTTTATCCATATCTTTTATCCTTTCAAAAGTACTTTTCATTCTGTCAAGTGCCCAGAAAAGATTTACAGCAGTGGGTCTTGATTTTGAAAGATGGACAATTACATCGTGAATTTTATCTTTTTCAAGATTCTTCTCAATTATCTCCTTAAAACCTAAAACAACACCATATGCAGCAACAATTCCAATCAAAGGTGCTCCTCTTATTATCATATCTTTTATTGCAGTATAGGTATCTTGATATGTTTTGCAAACCACATATTCTTTTTGAAACGGAAGTTTCCTTTGGTCAAGTACAATTAGTCTATCGTTTACAAATTCAAAGTGTTTCATCTTTCTTCTTACTCCTCACAAATATAGTCTACATCGATTTTTTCAATCATCTTGTAAATGAGTTTTTTTACCTTGTCATTGTTTTCTCTAAAGACTCTGTAAACTTCTTCTTCAGTCACAGGTTTTATATCATCTCTACCTTCAAGACCCGCATCATAATCAGTAATTAACGAGATGTTGACATAGCAAATCCCAAACTCCTTTGCAAGAATTACTTCAGGATACTGTGTCATATTGATAACATCCCAGCCCATGCTTGAAAACCATCTGCTCTCAGCTGTTGTTGAAAACCTTGGACCTTGTATCACAACCACAGTTCCTCTTTCGTGTACAGTAATTCCAAGCTCTTTTGCAGACTCAATTGCAATCTTTCGCAAGTATTCACAGTAAGGCTTGGCAGCAGATATATGTCTTACCTCAGGTCCTTCAAAAAAGGTGTCCTTTCTTCCCCATGTCCTGTCAACAAACTGGTCACATACAACAAAGTCGCCCGGTTTTATCTCAGGTTTAAGACTTCCTGATGCAGTTGGTCCAATTATTTTTTTTACTCCAAGCATCTTCATTGCGTATATATTTGCCCTGTAAGGAATTAGATGAGGAGGATACTGATGATTCTTGCCATGGCGTGGTAGAAAAGCAACCTTCTTGCCTGCAATCTCTATCAGTGAAATCTTGTCACTTGGCTTTCCATAAGGAGTTTCAAGTTCTATCTCCTCAACACCATCCTCAAGCGAGTAAAAACCTGAACCGCCAAATACACCTATATCAGCTTTGTATTCCATTTTTCTTCCCTCCAATACAGCTTATACATTACCAAAAAAATTATATAAATAAAAAAGAGTAAAATCAACAAAATAATCAGTAGAAGAAGGTGAAGAAAGTGTACAAGGATGACCTTGAGAAAAAACTTCAAGACTTCATTCTTCAACTTGAAAGGATGAACCTTAATTACTATGTAGAATACTTGAAAAATCCAAAAAAAATTATCTGGCAAAACTTTTTATCGGGTGTTGCAAGGGGATTTGGCACAGCTTTCAGCTTTTCAATTTTAGGTGCACTACTTATATATTTTAAACTCTGTTGTAAAATACAACTTGCCAGTGATTGGAAGATACATTGCTGAGATTTTAAAATTTGTAAAGTTTTATATGAGATAAACTCTTAAATAAAAAAAGGGAGGTAATACCAAAATGACTCATGGAGAGCTTGAAAGATTTAAAACGTTGCTTCTTCAAAAGAAGGCTGAATATGAGAAAATGCTAAAAACAAGCAAAGACAACCAAGTTGGCAATTTCAGTTCTTTTTATTCAAACGAGCTTTCAAACTATGATAATCATCCAGCTGACATGGCATCTGATCTGTATGAGGCAGAAAAGAGTTTGAGCATGGAGGCTTCTGCCAAGCGAAAACTCTATCTTATAAATAAAGCACTTGAAAAGATTGAAAAGGGAATATATGGAATCTGCATCTCATGTAAAAGATAAATTCCTTCAGAAAGACTTGAGGTAATTCCCTATACAGAGTTTTGTGTAGAGTGTAAAAAGAAGCTTGAAAAAACCGAAAACTACAAAACTAATGCAAGACCAATTGAGGAAAAGGCAATGAGAAAGCCATTTAATGATAAGTTTGTCAGCACTAAAGAAGAAGAACATGAAGGGTTAGATATATGGAGTATATTTGAAACCCATTCAAGCAGCAATGGTCCTCAGGATAATATGGAGACAAATTCAAAGAGTTATTATAAAAGGATAAATGAGATTGATGATATGGTAGAAGAGGTTGATAAACTTCAAACCAAGACAACAAGAAAATGATTGGGAAATAGTAAAATTTTGTCTTCTTCTAAAGCTTATATTTTGCTATACTAAAGAAAGATGCTATTTGCGCTTTGAAGTATAGGAGAGGTTTTTCTTTGGTTTACTGGATTATTATTATGTTAACTTTTTTAGCAGATCAACTCGCAAAATTTTTAATTGAAAAATACTTTCCATTAGGGTATTCTAAAGAGATGTTAAAACATTTATTGTGGGTGACATATGTTCAAAACACAGGTGGAGCTTTTTCAATACTTGAGGGGAAACAATTTATCTTCATTTTAGTTTCAATCATTTTAATTATTAGCTTGTTTTGGTTACTCATCTTTAAAAAATTGTCTAACCAAACCAAATTGTCAATAGCGCTTATTTTGGGCGGCGCTTTGGGGAATCTCTTTGATAGAATTTTCAGGGGGTATGTTGTCGACTTTATTGACATAAAAGTAATACCTGTGTTCAATATAGCGGACATGTGCATAACAGTTGGGGTTTTTGTTTTAGCATTAGAATTGCTAAAAGAAGGGAGAGGAGAGTTATTGCAGAGGAAAGGTATCTGACAGTTGAGGAGTTTGAAGGAAGGGTGGATGTATTTTTAGCAAAGGCACTTGATAAAACAAGAAATTTTGTCCAAAAGATAATAGAAGATGGAAATGTATGGGTAAACCAAAAACAAATAGTAAAGGCTTCTCATAAGGTCAAGAGTGGAGACTTAATAAAGGTAGTGATACCTGATCCAGTGCAAGTAAATTTGACCCCTCAAGATATTGAGATTGATATAGTATACGAAGATGAACACTTAGCAGTTATAAACAAACTTCGAGGGATGGTTGTTCATCCTGGTGCTGGAAACTATGATAGCACGCTTGTTAATGCGCTTTTGTATAAGTTTGAAGGAAAACTAAGCAGCATAAATGGTGTTATAAGACCAGGTATTGTTCACAGGCTTGACAAGGATACCTCAGGTCTTTTGATTGTTGCAAAGACAAACGAAGCACATATAAAGCTTTCTGAAGCGCTTAAAAATCACGAGATTAAAAGAGTTTACTTTGCAATCTGTGAAGGTGTATTTAAAGAAGACAGCGGGATAATAAACGCACCGATTGGCAGACATCCTGTAAACAGATTAAAAATGGCAGTTGTGCCAAAGGGAAAAGAAGCAATAACATATTTTGAGGTTCTCGAAAGATTTGACAAATACACTTTTGTAAAGCTACGATTAAAAACAGGAAGAACACACCAAATAAGAGTTCATATGTCTTATATAGGTTATCCTGTTCTTGGAGACAATCTATACGGTAGAGCAAAGAATGAATTTGGAGTAGAAGGTCAGCTGCTTCATGCAGGTGAGATAGAATTTGTTCATCCAATTGAAAACAAACTTATGCACTTCAAAGCTGAACTTCCTGAATATTTTTCAAATATTCTTGAGACATTGAGACTTCGTACCCTAAAATAGGTGACAATGGAATATAAAAACATAGACAAACTGTACATTTTGGTGTTATAATATCCTAAAATCAAAGATAAGAAAATTAAATATCGAGAAAAGTGCAAGACCTTTAAGCTGGCCCTGTGAGGCGGCAAGGTTGGAGAAAAAAGTGGGATAAGTGTGTCAAAAAAGCTTCTTGCCAATTCACAGGCAGGAAGCTTTTTTTATGAATTTGGAGGTGAAATAAATGGAAAAATTTAAAGAAATTATGGATTCTGCCCAGATGAATAGAGCTTTAATAAGAATTTCTCATGAGATACTTGAGAAAAATAAAGGTGTTGAGAATTTGTGCCTTGTTGGAATTCAAAGAAGAGGTGTAACCCTTGCAAAGCGGATAAGAGATAATATCGAGAAAATAGAAGGTGTTAGACTGCCTTTAGGTATTCTTGACATAACTTTTTACAGAGATGATTTGAGTCTTTTGAGTGAACATCCAACTGTTAACTCTACTCAAATTGATTTTGATATCAACAACAAAAAGATTGTACTGGTTGATGATGTCCTGTTTACCGGAAGAACTGCAAGAGCTGCAATTGAAGCACTTATGGACATGGGAAGACCCAAAATGATACAGCTTGCGGTTTTAATTGACAGAGGACATAGAGAACTTCCAATCAGAGCTGACTATGTGGGGAAGAATGTGCCTACATCAAGGCGCGAAATAGTTCATGTTTTAGTTGATGAGTTTGACAATGATAACAGAGTAATAATTGAACAGTTAGATAAAGAAATATAAAAACTTCCATCGGAAAGGAGAATTAAAGATGCACAGGGTTGTTCAAGTGGAAGAAAAGCTTCCTTTTTCAAAAACACTGCCACTTAGTCTTCAGCACCTTTTTGCAATGGTTGGTGCAACAATACTTGTACCGATATTAGTGGGTTTGAACCCATCAGTTGCGCTATTTACAAGCGGTGTTGGGACAATCATCTATATACTTGTGACAAAAAACAAGGTTCCTGCTTACCTTGGTTCATCTTTTGCATATATAAATCCAATTATCACAGTTTCTGCTTCACTTGGCGGAAAAGAATATGCACTTGCTGGCTGTATCGCCTCAGGTGTTGTCTATTTAATTGTAGCTTTCTTGATATATCTGTTTGGTACAAAATGGATTGACAGAATTTTGCCACCTGTTGTTGTGGGTCCGGTTGTGATGATAATTGGTCTTTCCTTAGCAAGAGCTGCTGCAGTCAAGTCCGCGGGACTTTTCAAAGAAGTCATCAAGGATGGACAAATCTTAGAGGTTGCTGTAAATGTCATAAAAAGCCCTGTTTGCTGGGTTTCAATATTTACATTGCTTGTTGCAGTTTTTGGTTCGGTTTACTTCAAAGGTTTTTTCAAGGTAATCCCTGTGTTGATTGGACTTGTAAGTGGATACCTATTTGCATATATACTTGATTTGATTGGCATGAACACGGGACTTTTAAATTCCTTTTATCCAAACGGTAAATATGTACCGTTTTTAAATTATGAAGTAATTAAAAGCGCAAAATGGATAGGCATTCCTCAGTTTACCTTTCCAAAATTTTCACTACCTGCTATCTTAGCAATTGCACCTATTGCGATTGTTACAATAACAGAACACATAGGACATCTTCTTGTCACAAATAACGTTGTTGGGAGAGATTTTACAAAAGATCCAGGTCTTCACAGATCTTTAGCAGGTGATGGGCTTGCAACAATTGTGGCTGGCTTTTTTGGTGGTCCACCTAACACAACTTATGGAGAGAATATTGGTGTTATGGCAATAACAAAGGTTTATAGCACATGGGTGATTCTCTGGGCAGCTATAATTGCTATTTTTCTTTCGTTTGTGCAAAAACTCGGTGCTCTGATACAGGTCATTCCTGCGCCGGTTATTGGTGGAATTAGCATTCTTCTCTTTGGAGTTATTGCTTCATCTGGCTTGAGAATGATGATTGAGAATAAAGTGGACCTTTCTCAAACAAGAAATTTGGTCATTGCATCGGTTATTCTCATAATTGGTGTTGGAGGCACAAAACTTAAGATTTTCAACATTGAGTTTGAAGGAATGGCTCTGGCAACATTCGTTGGGATTATATTAAATCTTCTTTTACCAGAAGCAAAGGCAGTTTCAAAAGACGATATTATTTCAGAATCAGGCATTGTCAACAATGCAGAAATATGAGATTGGGTAGGGAATTATCCCTACCTTTCTTATAAGCATTTGGAGGTGAATAATTTGAAACATCTGCTTGGACTTAAAGACCTTTCAAAGGAGGAAATACTAAAGATTTTAAATCTTGCTAAGGATATGAAATTAATTCTAAAAAGTGAGACAAAAAAGACACCTCACCTGCAAGGATATTCTGCTGTACTACTTTTTTATGAAAACAGTACACGTACAAGAACATCTTTTGAGCTTGCAGCAAAGTTCATGGGCGCAAACACAACATCTATTTCTGTTGTAACAAGCAGCGTTCAAAAAGGCGAATCACTCTTGGATACAGTTAGAACCTTAGAAGCTTTAAAGACAGATATTTTAATTGTACGTCACTCTTTCTCAGGTGCCCCTCATTTTATAGCCAAAAACTGCTCTTTTTCAGTTATCAATGCAGGAGACGGAATGAATGAACATCCAACCCAAGCCTTGCTTGACATGTTTACAATAAGAGAAAGGCTTGGCAAACTTGAAAATCTCAAGGTTGCTATAATTGGCGATATTCTCCACAGCCGAGTTGCAAGAAGTAACATCTGGGGACTCAAAAAATTTGGAAATGAAATAACAGTATATGGTCCACAGACACTTTTGCCACCTTTTATAGACAAGTTTGCAAATGTTGCTTCATCCTTAGAAGAGGCAGTAACTAACAAGGATGTAGTAATTGACCTTAGAATTCAGCTTGAGAGGCAAAAAAGAGGATTAATTTCTTCAAAATACGAATACTACAAGTTCTTTGGTCTGAACGAAGATATCTCTAAGTTTATTTCCAAAGATACTCTCATTATGCATCCTGGTCCTGTAAACAGGGGAGTTGAGATATCCTCTGACATTATGAACCTTCCAAACTGTACAATTGAGGAGCAAGTGACAAACGGAATTGCTGTGCGAATGGCAGTTTTATATCTTTGCACTCGAAAGGGGGCAAGTTAAGAGGTGATATTGATTAAAAATGCTGATATTATAAATGGTCTTGATAAGAGCGTCAAAAGAGCTGATATATTAATTGTGGGTAACAAGATAGAAAAAATTGGGATAGATATTAAGATACAAAATCCAGATTTGCAGACAATAGACGCATCTGGCAAGTACGTTATGCCAAGCTTTACTGATATTCACTGTCACCTCAGAGATCCCGGTTTTGAATACAAAGAGGATATAAGAAGTGGGAGTTTGAGCGCTGTAGCAGGTGGGTTTACGACAATTTGTTGCATGCCAAACACAAACCCACCGATTGATAACAGAGCGATGGTAGCATATGTGCGATACCGTGCAAGGGAAGTGTCACCTATTGAGGTTTTGCCAATTGGTGCAATCACAAAAGGACTAAACGGAGAGGAGCTTTCCGAAATTGGTTTAATGAGGGAAGAAGGGATAGTAGCAATTTCAGACGATGGCAAGTGTGTCATGAACGCAAATCTAATGAGAAATGCTCTTTTATACGCAAAAGATTTCTCAATTCCTGTGATTTCCCACTGTGAGGATACAAATCTATCTGAAGGTGGACAAATGAATTTAGGATTTGTTTCAACCATGCTTGGACTTAAAGGAATTCCACGCGAAGCAGAGTCTGTTATTGTTGCAAGAGACATCCTTCTTGCAAAAGAGACAAAAGCACATCTGCACATAACTCATGTGTCTACTAAAGAGTCGGTAGAGCTTATAAGAAGAGCAAAAGAATGGGGCGTAAATGTAACCTGTGATACATGTCCTCATTACATCAGTCTTACTGAAGAAGAGGTTATAGGTTTTAACACAAATGCAAAGGTAAATCCTCCTCTGAGAACAAAAGAAGATGTTGAGGCATTGACTGAGGCTATAAAGGAGGGGGTTATTGACTGCATTACAACCGACCATGCACCTCATCACAAGGACGAAAAGAATGTAGAGTTTAATCTTGCACCAAGTGGAACAATTGGTTTTGAAACAGCTTTTGCAGTGCTCTACACCCATCTTGTAAAAAATAGAGGATTTGAGATTTCAAAATTAGTTGAGCTGCTTAGTATAAATCCAAGGAGGATAGTAAACCTGAAACCAAATGTAATTGTAGAGAATCAAAAAGCAAACCTTGTGATAATTGACCCGAATAGAGAGTGGGAAGTTAAAGAGGAAGACATTATTTCAAAGTCAAAGAATAGTGTTTTTTTGGGCAAAAAACTTACCTCATATGTCGAAACGGTGATATATGAAGGAAAGATATTAAAGAAGGATGGTGAAATTAAATGCTAAACTTTTCTGACAAGCTAATTGAAGCAATAAAGAAGAAAAACAGTGTACTTATAGCCGGGATTGATACTACAGTGGAAAATATTCCAGATTATTTTATAAGAAAGTATTATGACGATGAAAAAAATGAGATAGAAAATCTAAAATATATACTCTATGAATACAACAGAAGAATAATTGATGCAATTGAAGAAAATGTAATTGGTGTGAAATTCCAAGCAGCATTTTTTGAGCAGTACTCATACTATGGCATAGAGGTGCTTCATAAACTCATCCAATATGCGCAAAACAAAAAGTTAATTGTAATCTTTGATGGTAAAAGAAACGACATTTCAAGCTCAGCTAAAGGCTATTCTAATGCCTACATTGGCGAAACAACATTGTTTGACAAGAAAATAAAGTTCTTTGACTGTGACGCAATGACGGTAAATCCTTATCTTGGTGAGGATGGAATAAAACCGTTTGTAGAAGATTGTGAAAGATTCAAAAAAGGTCTTTTTGTGCTTGTAAAAACTTCAAATCCTTCATCTAAGGACTTTCAAGATTTAATTGTAGATAGCAAATACCTTTTTGAAAAGGTAGCTGAAAAGGTACATGAGTGGGGGGCAAGTTGCAAAGGTAAACATGGCTACTCGGATATCGGCGCAGTTGTTGGCGCAACACAACCACAAGCAGCAAAAATGGTAAGGTCAATTCTTCCAGACTCTTTTCTGCTCATTCCCGGAATTGGAGTGCAAGGTGGGAAAATTGAGGACTTAAAATATTTCCTTGGCAAAAACAAAATGGGAATTATAGTAAACTCATCACGTGACATAATATACGCATATAAAAATCACATACATTCAGACTTTGAAAAAAGCAGCTTTATCGCATCAAAGAATCTTAAGGAAAGTATAAATAGCGTAATTAACTAATGCGAAATTTTTTAAAAGAGGTGAGAATATAAAGTGCCACTGAGAAAGGACATAAAAAAGGTTTTGGTAATAGGTTCTGGTCCAATAATAATTGGTCAGGCTGCCGAATTTGACTATTCAGGAAGCCAAGCATGTAAGGCTTTAAAAGAAGAAGGAATAGAAGTGGTCCTGATTAATTCGAACCCCGCAACTATTATGACAGATAAAACCATGGCAGACAGCATCTATATTGAACCAATAAACTGCGAAATAATAGAAAAGATAATTCAAAAGGAAAAGGTTGACTCTATATTGCCAACCTTAGGTGGTCAGACAGGTCTTAACATTGCAGTTGAGCTTTACAAAAGCGGAATTCTGGATAAGTACAACGTAAAGGTGATTGGCACAAACATTGAGGCAATAGAGTTTGCCGAGGATAGGCGGCTTTTTAAAGAACTCATGATAAAGATTGGGGAACCTGTTGTGCCAAGTGAGGTTGTCACTTCTGTTGAGGATGGACTTAAATTTGTCGAGAAGATTGGATTTCCAGTTATAATAAGACCTGCTTATACACTTGGCGGGACAGGCGGCGGCATTGCAAACAACAAAGAAGAGTTTGTTGAGATTGCAAGAAGGGGGCTTACCTACAGTCCAGTTTCACAGATATTAGTTGAAAAGAGTATAAAAGGCTGGAAAGAAATAGAGTATGAGGTTATGCGCGACTCAAACGGCTGTCTTATTACTGTGTGCAATATGGAAAACATTGATCCTGTTGGTATTCACACAGGTGACAGTATTGTTGTTGCACCATCCCAAACACTTTCTGATAAAGAGTATCAGATACTGCGTTCATCTGCCTTAAAGATTATTGATGCACTAAAGATTGAAGGTGGTTGTAACGTTCAATTTGCTCTAAATCCTGACAGCTTTGAGTATGCAGTAATTGAAGTAAATCCAAGGGTAAGCAGATCCTCAGCTCTTGCTTCTAAAGCAACAGGGTACCCTATTGCAAGAATTGCAGCAAAGATTGCACTTGGTTTTACACTTGATGAGATAGAAAATGCTATCACAAAGATGACCTATGCGAGCTTTGAACCAGCACTTGACTATGTTGTATTGAAGATTCCACGCTGGCCTTTTGACAAATTCACATATGCAAACCGCAAACTTGGAACACAGATGAAAGCAACAGGAGAAGTAATGTCGATTGGAAGAACATTCGAAGAAAGTCTTCTCAAAGGTATAAGGTCGCTTGACATCGGTGTTGACAGCTTGGATTTGCCTGAGCTAAAGAATTTTAGTAATGATGAGCTGAAAGAATTAATAAAAGAGGCAGATGACAGGAGAATCTTTGCTTTGGCTGAAGCTTTGAGAAGAGAGTTTACTATTGATGAGATTTATGAGCTTTGCAAAGTTGATAAGTTCTTTTTATATAAGATTAAAAACATCATTGATATGGAAAACAGAATTAAAAATGAAAATCTTGATGCTAACCTTTTAGCTGCCGCAAAAAAGATGGGGTTTGGTGACAAAACAATTGCAAGCTTGAGAGGTAGCACTGAAAGTGAAATAAGAAGTCTTAGAAAAAGGTTTAACATAAAGCCTGTTTACAAGATGGTAGACACCTGTGCTGCTGAGTTTGAAGCAAAGACGCCTTACTATTACTCAACTTATGAAAGAGAAAACGATATAATTAATGACCAAAAACTTGAATCTTCTAAAAAGATAGTTGTGCTTGGGTCAGGTCCAATTAGAATTGGCCAAGGCATTGAGTTTGACTATACCTCTGTCCACAGCGTATACACTCTCTCAAAACTTGGAATAAAATCTGTAATAATAAACAATAATCCAGAAACTGTAAGCACTGACTTTGACACATCAGATATGCTATTTTTTGAGCCTTTGACTAAAGAGAATGTTTTAAATGTAATTGAAGAGCTTTCTGCTGATGGTGTAATAGTACAGTTTGGTGGACAGACTGCAATAAAGCTTTCTCAAGAGCTTGCAAAAGAGGGAGTTAGAATATTTGGAACAAGTGCAGAAGGAATAGACATTGCAGAGGATAGAGAAAGGTTTGATAAAATATTAAACAAGTTAAACATAAAACGTCCACCCGGTTTTACTTGTTATAATGTTGATGAGGCTCTTGAGATAGCAAATAAGCTAAAATACCCTGTTTTAGTAAGGCCCTCATATGTCCTTGGCGGGCAGGGTATGAAGATTGCGTTTGATGATGATGACATAATTGAGATGCTGAGCTATGCAAAAAATCTTAATGAACATCCTATTTTAATTGACAAATATATAGTAGGGAAGGAAATAGAAGTTGATGCGATATCTGACGGTGAGGATATTTTAATCCCGGGAATAATGGAGCATATTGAAAGAGCAGGCGTCCACTCAGGTGACAGTATCTCCTTGTACCCTGCAAGAAATATATCAAAACATATAGAGAGCTTGATTGTCAAATACACTCAGGATATAGCTAGAGAGCTAAAATGCAAAGGTCTTATCAACGTCCAGTTCATAGTCCAAAACGAGGAGCTTTATGTGATAGAGGTAAATCCAAGGGGAAGTAGGACGGTGCCATTCCTTAGCAAAGTCACTGGTGTGCCGATGGTTGAACTTGCAACAAAGGTAAGTTTGGGCTATAAATTGAAGGATTTAGTAAACACAGTGGGACTTTTGCCCAAAAAAGATTTTTACGCTTTCAAGGTACCTGTGTTTTCGTTTGAAAAACTGCCTGACGTTGAGGTGTCATTAGGACCAGAGATGAAATCAACGGGCGAGGTAATGGGAATATCAAAAGATTATCATATTGCCCTCTACAAAGGACTTATTGCAGCAGGGATAAAGCTTCCTCTGACGGGTGGTGTTCTTTTCACAGTTGCCGACCCTGACAAGAATGAGATAATTCCTATTGCTGAGAAGTTTGAGAAGCTCGGGTTTAAGATATATGCAACATCCAAAACAGCAAAGCATCTTAATTACTATCAGGTTGCTGCAAACTGTGTTAGAAAAGTCTCAGAAGGAAGTCCTAACATAATAGATTTGATAAGAAGTGGTAGAATAAACATTGTCATAAATACTCCGACAAAGGGAAGACAGCCTCAAAGAGATGGGTTTTTAATCAGAAGGTTTGCAGTTGAAAACAAAGTTCCAATCTTTACATCTGTTGACACGGCAAAGGCTGCTGTTGAGATAATTGAGTTTATCAAACAAAAGAAAGAACTTGACATTTTCAACATAGGAGAGATTGACAATGAAGCTATTAGACGTTGAGATAGCTGAAAATAAAATGATTGCAAATGGAATATATCTTCTTTCTTTTGAGTCAGATTATTTAGCAAATACATTCAAACCAGGAAATTTTGTAAATATCCTTGTTGAGAAAGATTCAATATATCCGCTATTAAGACGTCCTTTTAGCATTTCATTTGTAAAAGAAAATAAAGTGTTTATTGGATATAAAGTAGTAGGCAAAGGTACTCAAATTCTCTCTCAGAAGAAAAAAGGTGACTCGATAAACGTGTTAGGTCCTCTTGGAAATTCATTTTTGATTGATAAGTTTAATGGCAAAGTAGCAGTGGTGGGGGGAGGTGTGGGGATTTTCCCACTTCTTTCCCTATGCCATGAACTAAAAAAGGCTGGAAATAAAATAGATGTTTTTCTTGGATTTAGAAGCAGAAGTGATTTGTTTTTTGTAGAGGAATTTAAAGAACTCTCAGACAATCTCTTCATATCAACAGATGATGGTAGCATAGGTTATAAAGGGAATACTGTTGAAGTTTTTAAAACAAAAATTGAAGAAGGAAATTACAAAGTAGCATTTTCATGTGGACCAAAACCCATGTTAAGATTTCTTAAGTCTTTAAACTTGCCATTTAAATGCTATGTGTCTCTGGAAGAAAAAATGGCATGTGGAATTGGTGCATGTCTTTGTTGTAGTATTAAAGGAAAAGATGGCAATATGCTACATGTATGTTCAGATGGCCCTGTTTTTGATATAATGGAGGTAGAGATATAAATGTTAGAAGTCGAAATAAGCGGTGTAAAGCTCAAAAATCCTATAATTGCTGCCTCAGGGACATTTGGGTTTGGTCGTGAATTTTCAAAACTTATTGACTTAAACCTATTTGGAGGAATTTCGACAAAAGGAATAACTCTCAAAAAATGTGCTGGAAATCCTCAGCCAAGACTGTGTGAAGTCTATGGTGGAATAATAAATTCAATTGGGCTTGAGAATCCCGGAGTTGAAGCATTTGTAAACGATGAGCTTCCTTTTTTAAAAAAGTTTAATACAAAGATAATTGCTAACATTAACGGTTTTAACAAAGAAGAATTTATAGAGCTTGCAAAGATAGTAAGCCCACTTGTAGATATGATTGAGGTCAATCTGTCGTGTCCCAATATAAAAGAAGGTGGTATGGCATTTGGAAAAGACCCCAATAGAGTTTATGAAATAACAAAAGAAGTAAAGAAAGTATCTGCATGCCCTGTAATAGTAAAACTTACACCCAACGTTACAGATATTACAGAGCTTGCTAAAGCAGCAGAGAAAGCAGGAGCAGATGCAATTTCACTTATAAACACCGTCTCTGCTATGGCAATTGACATTGAAACAAGAAGACCTCTTATTAAGATGGTAACAGGTGGACTTTCTGGTCCTGCAATAAAACCGATTGCCGTAAGGATGGTGTATGAGTGTTTTCAAAAAGTCAATATACCTATTATTGGAATGGGCGGAATCATGAATTATAAGGACGCAATAGAGTTCTTTTTAGCTGGTGCTACTGCCATTCAGATTGGCACAGTGAATTTTGTAAATCCCAATGCTGTTTCAGAAATAAGGAAAGGAATTGAAAACTATTTAAAAGCTCATGGGTTTAAATCAGTTAAAGACTTAGTTGGCAATATTATTATTTGAGGTGACCTGAAGATGTCAAAGACTACTATTTATCTTATACGTCACGCGGAAGCTGAAGGAAATTTCATCAGAAGGTTTCATGGCGTAACAGACTCAAATGTGACTGAAAAAGGGAAGCTCCAGGCTCAAAGGCTTGCTGAGCGTCTGAAAAGTGTCCACTTTGATGCCATATATTCAAGTCCTCTCAAAAGGGCACTTTATACTGCTCAGCAGATAGCAAAGGGAAGAGATATTGAGATAATAATAAGAAATGACTTGGTTGAGATAAACGGAGGAGATTGGGAAGATAGGTGCTGGGATGA